>FR890443.1:907-18884 GCA_000433415.1 Clostridium sp. CAG:448 | reverse complement strand
CTGGGGGGACGACGGTTGTCACGCGGTCTGTTGACCTCGTTGAGAACCTCACCCTTGTAAATCCAAACCTTTACACCGATCTTACCGTAAGTGGTGTTTGCTTCCCAGAAGCCATACTCAATATCAGCGCGCAAAGTCTGAAGCGGGATGGTACCTTCATGGTAATGCTCAACTCTTGCGATTTCCGCACCGCCCAGACGGCCGCTGCAGGAAACCTTAATTCCTCTTGCGCCCAACCGCATGGTGTTGCGAATCGCCATCTTCATGGCACGGCGGAAGGAAATACGCTTTTCCAACTGGCTGCAGATATTCTCCGCAACAAGCTGTGCGTCCAGATCAGGCTGGCGGATCTCATCAACATTCAGGGCAACGGGCATACCGACCATCTTCTCAAGATTTGCCTTGAGCTTGTCGATTTCGCTGCCACCGTGACCGATCACCATACCCGGCTTAGCGCAGTGTACAAACACGCGCATTCTACGGCTGTCCCGCTCGATTTCGATCTTAGGAACACCGGCTGCCTGAAGGGTATTCTTCAGGTACTTTCTTACATTGTAGTCGGACACAAGAGTATCGCCGAACACTTCGTCCTTAACGAACCATCTTGAATCCCAGTTTTTGATCACGCCTACACGCAGGCCGTGAGGATTAACTTTCTGACCCATTTAACTCTTGCCTCCCTTTCTCAGTCTTTTTCCTTGACAACAATTGTCACATGACTGGTTCTCTTCAGAATTCTGTCTGCACTTCCCTTTGCTCTCGGCATAATGCGCTTGAGCGTCGGTCCCGGGCACACAAAGCACTCGGCAACGTACAGATTGGAACCGTCCATATGGTAATTGTTCTCAGCATTGGCAACTGCGCTGGCAAGCAGCTTCACCAGATACTCGCTGGCAGCCTTGGGCGTATTCCTGAGAATTCCCATTGCCGTCGCAGTATCTTTTCCTCTGATGAGATCCAGCACGATCTTGACCTTGCGAGGGGAAATTCTTGCATATTTCAGATGTGCTTTTGCGACTTTAACTTCTTCAGCCATTTTGAATCAAACCTCCCCTTGCTTATTTATCCGTATTGGATGTCTTGGAACCGGAATGCCCTTTGAACGTACGGGTAGGGGCAAACTCACCGAGCTTGTGTCCGACCATATCCTCGACAACGTACACCGGGATATGCTTTCTGCCGTCATGAACCGCGATAGTGTGACCGACAAAATCCGGGAATATCGTGGAAGCTCTGGACCATGTTTTGATAACTTTCTTTTCGCCTTTTTCGTTCATTTCGCAAATGCGTTTGTACAGCTTTGCTTCAACAAACGGTGCTTTCTTTAAGCTTCTGCTCATTTGTATTCCCTCCTTTATTTAGCGTTTCTGCGCTTGATAATGAACTTATCGGTACGCGCTTTCTTGTTACGGGTCTTATAACCCAGAGCAGGCTTACCCCACGGGGTAACCGGGCTCGGATGACCGATCGGGGACTTACCTTCACCGCCACCGTGCGGGTGATCGCAGGGGTTCATCACCGAACCGCGGACAGTCGGGCGGATGCCCTTGTGTCTTGTCTTACCGGCTTTACCGACCTTGACAGTGTCATGATCAATATTGCCGACCTGACCGATGGTCGCCTTGCAGTCCAGGCGGATCATGCGAACTTCACCAGAAGGAAGACGAACCTGAGCGGAACCGTTCTCCTTTGCAATCAGCTGTGCAAACGCACCGGCAGAGCGAACCAACTGAGCGCCCTTTCCGGGATACAACTCAACGCCGTTGATCATGGTACCAACCGGAATATTTGCCAGCGGCAACGTGTTACCCGGCTTGATGTCTGCATCGGCACCGGAATAAACGGTATCGCCGACCTTCAGGGATTCAGGCGCAATGATATAACTCTTGTCGCCGTCACCATTCTGAAGCAATGCAAGGTATGCAGTTCTGTTGGGGTCATACTCGATCGCAATCACGTTGTTTGCGCTTGCGTCGTTTCTCTTGAAATCAACGATACGGTACTTGACCTTGTTTCCTCCGCCACGATGACGGACAGTGATCTTACCGTAGCTGTTTCTTCCCGCGTGCTTTTTCTTAATCTCAATCAGGCTCTTTTCAGGCGTGTCCTTCGTGATGACCAATTTGTAAGCAGGGACCGACATATGTCTTCTCGCGGGTGTCGTGGGTTTATATTTTTTAATAGCCATTACTTCAACCTCCTCTGCTCATTAGTTCAGACCTTCGAAGAACTCGATGGTCTTGGAGTCAGCCGTGAGGGTGACGATGGCTTTTTTCCACGCACTGGTGTAACCGGCGTGATAACCAAGTCTCTTGGGCTTTCTCTTCATGTTGACGGTATTGACGCTTTCAACCTTGGTGCCTTTGAACATTGCTTCCACAGCCGCAGCAATTTCCGCCTTGGTTGCGGACTCGCTGACGTGGAATACATACTTTCTGTCAGCAATCATATCCATAGCCGCTTCGGTGATCACGGGCTTACGAATGATATCTTCCAGCATTTTCATTTCGCATATACCTCCTCAAGCATCTTTACGGCGTCCGCGGCAATCACAACCGTCTGCGCCTTCATGACACCGTAGACATTCAGCATGGAACGGACGGTTCCGTCTTCCGCTTTCGTGACATCGGTTGTCTCAACTTTAGGAAGATTTGCGCAGCTTCCGATCGCGTAGTCATTCTTCTCGCTCAGCACCACCAGCGCACTGCCCTTGCAGTTCAGCGCCTTCAGCATTTCCGCCATGGTCTTGGTCTTGTATTCGGTTGCAACAATCTGATCAACAACAACCAGCTTGCCTTCTGCAACCTTGGAAGAAAGTGCGGAAACAAGAGCAGCTCTCTTCGCCTTTTTGTTCATAAGAGTAGTGTACTTTCTGGGCTTAGGACCAAGAGCAACACCACCGTGTGTCCACTGCGGAGAACGAGTAGAACCCTGACGCGCACGTCCGGTTCCCTTCTGTCTCCAGGGCTTCTTGCCGCCGCCCGAAACCTCGGTGCGGGTCAGTGTGGACTGGGTACCCTGTCTCTGATTGTTCAGATAGGCTCTGACTGCAGAGTGGAGGAGTACGCCGTTGACTTCTGCGCCGAAGACAGCTTCGGAAAGCTCCATCGTGCTGACTTCCTTGCCCGCCATGTTAAATACTTTTACGCTCGGCATTGTTTGTTTCCTCCTTCCGCATTATGCTTTTACCGAATCGCGAATGAACACGATACCATCTTTGGCGCCGGGAATGGCACCCTTGATAGCAATCAGGTTGCGGTTCGCGTCGATCTTTACGACTTTCAGATTGAGAACGGTGACCTGCTCGTTACCGTACTGTCCAGCCATGTGCTTGTTCTTAAACACTCTGGACGGGTCGGAGTTCGGGCCCATGGAACCGACTTCGCGGTGGATAGGACCGACACCATGAGTAGAGCACAGGGTGTGCTGATTCCATCTCTTGACAACGCCCGTATAACCACGTCCCTTTGTCGTACCTGTTACATCGACCTTTTCACCGGGGGTGAAGGTTTCGACTCTGACAAAGTCGCCAACGTTATACGCGGAGCAATCAGCAAGGCGGAACTCTTTGAGGTGTCTCTTAAAGTCGCCCTCAGCAATGCCTGCTTTGGTGAAGTGTCCGATCTCCGGCTTTGTGAGGTGCTTTTTCTTCACACTCGCAAAACCAAGCTGAACAGCTTCATAACCGTCGTTCTCTACGGTTTTCTTCTGCGCAACGACGCACGGACCTGCTTCGATCAAGGTTACGGGAATGACATTGCCCACCTCATCGAAAACCTGCGTCATACCGACTTTTCTGCCGATAATGCCTTTTTTCATGTTTGTTTCCTCCTGTAAATTATTGGTTGGCGGACATATGATGTACCGTCAACATGACTTACAAAGTTGCCGATCCGAAAGTTTGCGCTTTCCTCGGCTGTTGTCTTTGCAAAGGACTTGATATCGCGGTGCCTGATATTTAGATTTTTACCTCGATTTCAACGCCTGCGGGAAGTTCAATATTCATCAGGGCGTCCACAACCTTCTGGGACGGCTTAATGATATCGATAAGTCTTTTGTGCGTGCGAAGCTCGAACTGTTCACGGCTATCCTTGTACTTATGAACGGCGCGGAGGATCGTAATGATCTCTTTGTCGGTCGGAAGCGGAATAGGACCGGAAACCTGACACCCATTGGTCTTTGCAACATTCACGATTTTCTCTGCTGCTGCATCGATCAGGGTATGATCGTAGCTTCTCAGGCGCACTCTGATTTTCTCATTGACTGCCATTTGCTGTGCCTCCTTCTTAAAATTTCGTTCCCGACCAATGCATTCCAAAGGAAAGCGCTCGTCGGAACCGATTTGATTCGGGGGCGTATCATGTAACACCGTTCCGTGTGTTCCCTGCCGAAATCATAAAAAAACGGACGTCATTGACATCAGCATCTGTCAGCAACCATCCACTTTTACGAATTCAGAAGAGAGCCACGGAGAACACTATGCCGCATGTTGCTTCGTGTCGGTACACATGGAATACAATCGCCCGATTGTTCGGACATACTCCACGAAAATTCCCTGCCGGAGCGTCCCCCGACAGCAACCTCTCGTTTCATCGCATATCAAGCTTTTCCATTATAACCGATAAAGGCAAAAAATGCAATAGGTCGCTGCCATTTTTATATAATGAATTTTTACTGTTTTTCTGATATTTTTTTGTATTAGTTGCACAAACATCTTCTTTGCAAAGTTTTTTCGGAAATCGCTGCTTTGGATACAGAATGTTAACATTTGGATGGTATACTGTATAGATAGATGTAATTATCGAAAATTTATACGGAGAAGCCCTTACGGGCGTTTGTAATTATGACTGCAAGAACGCAAAAACTCCTTGTCCGTCTGCGAACGGCTATCAACATCACTCTTATCTGCACACCGGTCTGCTTTGTTCTGTACCTGCTTTCTTTCCTCTTATTCTATGACAACAGCATCGGGTACTTCGATCCCGGTCCGTTGCCGTCGCTCTCTCTCGCATGTTGCATAGCACCGCTGCTTGCACTGGCAGTTTACCTGTTGTGTGTCGGCAAACAACAACCCGACGATTCCTCCTTTTCTTTCCCTGCCCCCGGCGGAAATCCGTGCGCATGGATTCCCGCGGTCGGACTTGTTCTGTTTGCAGCCTACCGTGTCTATCTGCTGATCGCAGGCGGCATTACCCTCTTCTCCGTCCTCCTGCCTGTTTTTTCGCTGCTGTCCGCCGTTTACTTTTTTATGGTGGTGCGTAATCTTTGCCCGTCAGGCGATCTGCTACCGCTTGCGGGATTTGCTCCGTTGCTTCTCTGCGCGTTGCTGACTGCCTACACTTATTTTGACATGTTTGTCGAAATGAACAGTCCACAGAAACTCTATCTGCAGTTCTCTTTGGTCTCCTTCATGCTGTACGTAACAAGCGAATTGCGCTACCCTCTGCATAAACCCGCACCGCGGATGACCGTATTTTTCGGTGCATCCACGCTGCTCATCGGCTCCGCCGGCTTTGTATGCAGCACGGTTGCCTATCTGTGCGGCATCCTCACATCTGCCGACTATTTTTCGCAATCTCTTCTGGGAATCTGCTTTTTCTGCTATACACTGGCACGCCTCATTACCTTCTCACGCAACCTTGCACGTCTTCCCGAAACGGACATGGGTGCCGAAGCCGAGCGCACAGAGGCATCGGAGGAAGTACAGTCATGACAGCAAATATCCGTATCCAATGGTTGCACAAAATGATCGCGGAGTACTCCTACCCCAATGCCATGCGTCTTTCGGAGCGTTTCGGCATTTCCCACAGGCAGGCACAGCGCGATGTTGACTATCTGCGTAAAACGCTCGGCGCGCCAATCGCCTATAGTGCCACCCATAAGGGCTTTTATTACACAACAGACTTTTCCCTGCCCGTCATTCTGACCTCGGACAACGACGATGCATTTATGGGAGTGGTATCCAACATTTTCGACGATGCAGACACGCATGCGGATACTTCGATTGTCCAGACACAGCTTCCCTACAATGCAACAATCGAAATTCCGGATAAGCTGACCGTCATCGAACTTCGTTCGTTTATTATCTCCAAAGAGGGCAGGAACCGCTATATTTGTGAATTCCACAGCGTGGAACGTTTTCTGAGTGTCATCATGTCACTGGAGTCCGATATTCGGGTGATTTCCCCCTACTGGATCCGGGACAGGCTGGTACGGATGGCGAGGCGCGTTTTGGCAAACAATGATACCGAATCCGATCAGAGCGACAAATTATCCTGAAGCGCAAAAAAGCGCTTGACTTTTCCGGCGCCGGATGCTATAATAGAAGTAACAGTTATAAAGGAGGCTTGTATATGGCAGAAACAAATGAAACCGTCAAAGGCAAGTATTTATATTATAAAGACAGGCCCCTGGTACGGGAAGAAAATACAATTTGCTACGGGGATATGAACGAAAAGTGCATTTTGATCTTAGAAATCATGTCCTATCATGAAGAGCACGGCACAAAGGTCCCCGCCAATATCTTAGTGCAGATCATCGACTCAAAGGATCCCTCCAAAATCATTCGTCAGGGACAGAAGGTCGGATTGAATGATGCCTTCGGAATGGGACTGATCTGGCTGGAGCACGCACTGAGCAGTTGAATCGACAAAACATGATCCTGATTTCTTACAAGAAATTCAGGGTCATTTTTGCTATCGTGAAGTTTCCGGATCTCATGCGTCCGGTAGAACCTCCGCTTTCTTTTCGGGCACCCGTGATTCACATAAAAAATTTGCGATAACTATGTACAAACGACAAAATTTGTGCTATACTGAATGCGAATTGCCAATCGGCGGAGGTTTTTATGTATACAGCACTCTGTGATACCCATACACATTCCATATTCTCGTTTGACGGCGCACCGGATTCAACGGTGGACGCACTTTGTGAACGTGCAATTGAGCTTGGGCTTTCCGATCTCGCAATTACGGATCATTGCGATGTCAATGGTGAGGTCGAGGAACTTTACCGCATTTACGATCATGAGGCAGCCTGGAATGAAATGTCGGCTGCGAAGGAAAAATACAAGGGAAAGCTCCATCTCTCACGCGGACTTGAGCTTGGTCAGCCGCATCAGTGCCCCGCATATACCAAAGAGGTTCTTTCCCGCCATCCCTATGAATTTGTGATCGGCTCTCTGCACAATCTGACCGAGGTCCCTGATTTTTGCATGATGGATTTTTCCAAAGTTCCGATTCCGCTTGCGGCACAACTGTTTGACCGGACACTGGAAGAAATCCTCCTTTTGCTCGACTATCCTGTCACCACGCTCGGACACCTCACCTATCAGAACCGTTATATGTCCATCGCCGGAATGAAATTCGACTTTACATCGCACACCGACAGAATTGCAGCGATATTTGAAAAGCTGATCCGCCGCGACATTGCCTTGGAAATCAATGTCTCCACCCTTTGGTGCGGATACGGATTTACAATGCCGCATACAGAGCTGCTCCGGCTGTACCATGACCTCGGCGGGCGCCTTGTCACATTGGGTTCGGATGCCCACGCCCCTGAAAATCTCGCTCGCGGTATCGGTGACGGCGCGGAGCTGCTTGCAGGCATCGGATTTACGCATGCCATGGTTATGCGGGACGGTGAACGTGTATTTCTGCCGCTTGACCACTGACCGCCGGTCATCTCCGGACACACAAAATATTCTTACCGGAAAGGAATTCCCCTATGGAACTTCGCAATTTCAGCCTGATTTACCCGGACGCTGCCGCAAAAGAGCGTCATCTGTCCGGGCAGGATACACCTGATATTGATATGTATACCCTCAAAGAACTGGGCATGACAGAGATTCTTGACCTGAAAAGCTCTGCCTTGTCCGATTTCTTTACCATGGATCCGGAAGTGATGCGCTATCGCACCCAAACCTTCCGGGACATGCTGTCCTGTCCCGCACTGGGCGAGATGCTCCAAAAATTGATGCCGGTCCTCGGAGACATCATGGAATTGCGGCGCCTGGAAGCCGACAGCGGCGAAACCGGCGATTATCTGTCCAGTATGACCGAAATCGAACTGTATATCTCCTGCATTACGATCCTGCATGAAGGACTGAACGCTGCGCGTGACGGACTGACCGGAACCGCCTTCCGGACCCTCGCCGACCGTATCCGGGAACTGGTTGAATCCGATTACTACCGGGAGCTGAACGACAGATTAAGTGAGCTGACCCAACGCGTGCGTGAAATCCGGTCTGTCACGATTGGTGTCAACCTGGATGCGCAACTGCGTCCCGCGACTGCCGGTGTGCTTTCCGTCAATGCAGAGTCTTTCAAGTCCGGTGATGTGATCGACAAGATTCTCCGTCTCCGCTTCAAGGATGATGCCTATACCTGCATTGCGAACCTGGTTCCGTTCGGCAAAAAGCAATCGGACAACCAAAAAACCGCACTGACACTGGCATTCCATTCTGCCATCAATGAGGTCTATAAATCTTCCCTGCGCTCCTGGAAACGCATTGTGCAGAGCTATGTACTGGACAATACGGAATTCCTTTTGACCATGATGCCGGAATTTGAATTTCTCATCAGGGGCACCGAAATGATGCAGAAGCTACGCCAACGCGGCTGCGTATTGACCGAACCTGTCATCGCACCGCTTTCCGAGCGGAAATTCATCGCGACAGGACTCTACAATCCTGCCGTTGCACTCAAACTGCGGGAGGACGAAAGTATCGTTTCCAACGATATTGCCTTTGATCAGTCGCCGGAAAACGCAATGATCTATGTACTGACCGGTCCCAACCGCGGCGGAAAGTCCGTAATTACCTGTGCAATCGGGCTTTGTCAGGCTATGATGCAGCTCGGCATGCCGGTTCCCGCGCAACACGCCGAGATCAGCCCTGCCGACGCCATCTTTACCCACTTCCCGACCGGTGCCGACGACACCATCGACAAGGGACGTCTGGGTGAGGAATGTGCCCGTCTGGATGAAATATTCGATTGCGTCACGGAAGAAAGCCTTGTGCTTTTGGATGAATCTCTGTCCTCAACCGGTTCTTACGAGGCATCCTACATTGCCGCCGAGGTTCTGGCAGGGCTTGCGCTTGCCGGTTGCAGATGCCTTTTTTCCACGCACCTGCATGAGCTCGCTGCAGAGGTTGACCGCATCAACGCACAGTCCGCCGCAGAAGGCGGCAGCAGAATCGACACGCTGGTTGCCGGCATCGAGGGAGAGGGCAAACGTTCCTTCCGCATTGTCCGCGCCAAACCCGACGGAAAATCCTATGCACGGGACATCGCCGAAAAATACGGACTAACCTACCAGAACATCCGCCGCAAACTGCAAACGCAGAAATAAGCACACATACAAAGGAGCACACATACAATGGATACCATCCTGAAGTTATTGGAAGACGACGCAACACTGACTCCCGCACAGCTTGCAACCATGCTGGACAAAGAGGAGGGCGATATCCGGCAGATCATCCGTCAATACGAAAAAGACGGTGTGATTCTCGGCTACAAAACCATCATTGACTGGGATAAAACGGACCGCGAATACGTCAATGCCATCATCGAGGTCAAAATGACCCCGCAGCGTGACCGCGGATTTGACCGCGTTGCGGAGAAGATTTACAATTATCCGGAGGTCAAGAGCCTGTATCTGATGTCAGGCGGCTATGATCTGTGCGTAATCATTGAGGGAAAGACTATGAAGGAGGTCGCCTATTTTGTCGCGCAAAAGCTGGCGCCGATCGAATTCGTCATCTCCACCTCTACCCACTTTGTGTTGCGCAAATACAAGGACAAGGGCGTGATTTACGGTGCACAGACCCCTGATGAGAGAGGAAACATATAATGAGCAATTTCAATTACGAACAGTTGCTTTCCCGCACCGCCGTTTCTCTGCGCCCGTCCGGCATCCGCAAATTTTTTGACCTTTTGGACGGCATGAGCGATGTTGTGGCATTGACTGTCGGTCAGCCGGATTTTGTCACACCGTGGCATATCCGCGAAGCAGGAATCGAAAGTCTGGAAAGCGGAAAGACCTACTACACCTCCAATGCCGGCACACTGCCCCTGCGGGAAGAAATCGCCGCTTATCTTGCGCGCCGCTTTTCCCTTTCCTATGACCCGAAGGAGGAAATTATCGTAACGGTCGGCGGCAGTGAGGCGATCGACATGTGCATCCGCGCGCTGATTAATCCCGGTGACGAGGTGATTATTCCGCAGCCGAGCTTTGTATGCTACGAGCCGTTGGTACGCCTCGCGGGAGGCGTTCCCGTTCTGATTGACACCCGCGCCGCGGATCGCTTCAAGCTGACGCCGGAGCTTCTGATCTCTGCGATCACACCGCGCACCAAACTGCTGGTTTTGCCCTTTCCGAACAATCCAACCGGTGCAATCATGACCCGGGAGGATCTGGAAAAGATCGCCGACGTCCTACGGGAACGCAACATCGCCGTGCTTTCGGATGAAATCTATGCGGAAATGACCTACAGTCTTCGCCATGTTTCCATCGCTTCCCTGCCCGGGATGCGGGAGCGCACCGTGGTGGTCAACGGCTTCTCCAAAGCATACGCAATGACCGGCTGGCGGATGGGATACACCTGTGCGCCAAGGGAAATCACAAAACAAATGCTGAAAATCCACCAGTTTGCCATCATGTGCGCCCCGACCACCTCTCAGTTTGCCGCGGTGGAAGCGTTGAAAAACGGGGATGAGGACATCCTCACCATGACGGAAGAATACAACCGGCGCCGGCGTTATATCTATAACGGTCTGCGCTCCATCGGCATCGAATCCTTTGAGCCGGAGGGAGCATTCTATATCTTCCCCGAAATCGGCAGATTCGGGCTGTCCTCCGAGGAATTCTGTTCCCGGCTCTTATATGAAAACGGCTGTGCGATTATCCCCGGCACCGCTTTCGGAGACTGCGGAGAAGGATTCGCACGGATATCCTATGCCTACTCGGTCAAACACATTACGCAGGCGCTGGAACACATTGAAGCGTTTGTGCGCAAGCTGAAATAAAAAAAAGAAGGAGTTATCAACATGAGCGAAAAGATCAAAGTTGCCGTCATCGGGTGCGGCACCATTGCCAATGCAGCACACATTCCCTCCTACCTGAATTGTCCGGACGCCGAAATCAAGTATTTCTGCGATATCATTCCGGAACGTGCAGATGAAGCCGTCAAAAAGTACGGTTGCGGAACTGCCGTTTACGACTATCACGAGATCCTGCATGATCCCGAAATCCAAGCAGTATCGGTCTGCACCCCCAACCTGATGCATTCCACCATTGCCTGCGATTTTCTGCGCGCCGGCAAAAACGTGCTGTGCGAAAAGCCTGCCGCACGCATTTACAGCGAGGCAAAAATGATGCAGGAAGTTCAGCACGAGACCGGCAAGGTGCTGAATATCGGTGTGGTAAACCGCTTCAACACCGCCGTCAACAAAATCCGTGACCTAATCGCCGCCGGCGAACTGGGAGAGGTTTACCATGTGTACGTTTCCTTCCGTTCACGCCGTTCCATTCCCGGACTGGGCGGCGCCTTCACGACCAAGGCAATTGCAGGCGGCGGCGCGCTGATCGACTGGGGCGTTCATTACCTGGATATTGTCATGTACTGCACCGGCGACCCCACTCCGCTGACTGTTTCCGGCAAAGCGTTCTGCAAGTTGGGAAAAGACATGCAGAACTATGTCTATGAAGGTATGTGGGCAGAAAACACCAAAAATCTCAACGGTACATACGACGTGGATGACAGCGTAACCGGCTTTATCCGTACCGGCGGTCCCACCATCACACTCAACGGCGCGTGGGCGGAAAACATCGGTCCCAACGAATGCTACATCGATTTTCTAGGCGATAAGGCGGGCATCCGTCTGCAATACGGCGGGAACTTCACGGTTTACGGTGTCAAAGACGGTAAGCTGTGCGATGAAACACCGGTCTATGAAAGCGTCAATATGTTCCAAAACGAGATCGACTCCTTCATCCGCTGCATCCGCACCGGCGAGAAGCTTCCCTCCCATATCGATTCCGTCATCCTCACTGCCCGCATGATGCAGGCAATCTATGACTCCTCCGATGCGGGACATGAAATCGATCTGACCGGATCGGTCTGATTTTTCGGACTTCCCACTAAAAAAAAGGGGCCGTCGCCTCTGCAACTTTAGCAGAGAAAACACGAACACCACCAAGAAATTTTCTTTGGTGGTGTTTTTCTATTGATGTGAACTTAGAAAAGGCTCCCTCCGGGAGGGGGTTGTCGCCGCAGGCGACTGAGGGAGAGTGCGTTACAATAAAGCGCGCGCGAACTTAAAGTTCCGCAGGCTCCTTCCACCGCTATCGCGGTCCCCCTTCCTCCCGGAGGAAGGCTTTTGTGAGCCGTTCTTCTGCGGATGGTGGATTCGGGCTTCTGCCCGATTTGGCGCGGTGGACTGCCATGCGCTATGCTTGCCCCGTACGCGAGTGTCGGGAAAGTAAATAAGCTCAACCAATGTTAGAAAATTTCTCTCCAAATGAGTTATTGTTTTTAAGCAACAATGTGCTATAATAGTAATAGGATAAGCGCTGATCCAAAACAATTTGGAGGAACAACAATGATTAAACTTGGAGAAAAAATAAAATCGTTAAGAAATCAGAAAAACATATCTCAAGAAGTTTTGGCCAACTATCTTGGGGTATCTTTTCAAGCTGTTTCGAAATGGGAAAATGGAAATACAATGCCGGACGTGACTATGATTCCTGCTATTGCATCCTTCTTTGGCATTTCCACAGACGAGCTCTTTGATTTTAATCTATTTGAAACGGAAAAACAAGCTGAAGCAATCTGTCATGAAGCATATAAATACCGTTTCACCGATAGAGCAGAATCGGAACGTATTTTGCGCGAAGGCTTGCAGAGATTCCCCGGCAATGACATTATATTGAACAATCTGCTTTATACATTGGATTATCAAACGAGAGCAGATGAGGTAATCACTCTTTGCAAAACCCTCATTGAGTCTACCAAGGATGATTCCGTGAAATATGATGCTTGTCGAATTCTTGCATTGTGCTATAAGGAAAACGGTCAGAATGATTTAGTCAAGCCCACTCTTGAAGTCATCCCCGAAATTTATTTTTCTAAATTGGAGTTAATGGCATCCCTTTTAGACGGAGAGGATAGCTATGAGGCGGCACAAAAGCAGAAAAATCTTTCCGCAGAGGATTTGATCGATATGCTGATTGTCGTGGGTAAGCGTTTAAAAGAAAACGGTGAACTTGAAAAAGCCAATTCTCAATTCGGGATTGCACTAAAAGTAATGGATGCTTTTGAAGAAGATTTCATTGAAAACAAATGGTTCAAAGCTACTGTTTATGAGTGCACAAACGAACAACGAAAAGAAATTGAAACATTGCTTGCGGAATAATTTTTTGCCCCGCCTCGTGCGGGGCTTTTCTTTGGTTTCTGCATATTAAAAAGCCACCGCGAAAATCGTGGTGGCTGATTTCAATTTTACCGCTAATTATGCAGATGCTCGCGCGGCGGTTCCTTTTTTGCGTCCCCTATATACAAAGTGCCGGATGTCACAGCGACATCCGGCACGCGGCATGTTTTACAGATACTCTTTAAGCCTGCTTGCCTTCGCCGTTCTGCGGTGCGGCAATGGCGGTCAAAGCACTTGCAAGGCCCGCAATTCCCTGAATTTCGGAGGGAATGATGATCTTGGTCGCCTGACCGTTGGCTGCGGATTTGAACGCCTCCAGGCTGTTCAATGTCAGCACGGCAGCAGAGGGATTCGCCTCATTGACCATGCGGATACCGTCTGCGGTTGCCTGTTGCACTTTCAGGATGGCTTCCGCCTGACCCTCCGCCTCACGGATACGGGACTCCTTGTCTGCCTCCGCGCGCAGAATCCGTGCGGATTTTTCGGCTTCCGCATTCAGAATCATGGACTGCTTCTGACCTTCTGCAACCAGAATCGCGGCGTTCTTCTCACCTTCTGCCTTCAGGATGGACTCACGGCGTTCTCGTTCCGCCTTCATCTGTTTTTCCATTGCATCCTGAATCTCACGCGGTGGGATGATATTCTTCAGCTCGACACGGGTAACCTTAATTCCCCACGGGTCGGTTGCTTCGTCCAGAATGGCGCGCATTTTGGTGTTGATAACATCACGGGAGGTCAGAGTGTTGTCCAATTCCATCTCACCGATAATGTTACGCAGAGTTGTGGCGGTCAGGTTTTCGATTGCCGCCATCGGCGTTGCATGACCGTAGCAGAACAGCTTTTCGTCGGTAATCTGGAAGAATACGACGGTATCGATCTGCATACGGACGTTATCCTTCGTAATGACCGGTTGGGGCGGGAAATCGGCAACCTGTTCCATCAGGTTCACCTTCTTGGCAATCCGGTCAAAGAAGGGGCGCTTCATATGGAAGCCCTTGTGCCATGTGGTATGGTAGGCGCCGAGGCGCTCAATGACATATGCCTGTGCCTGTGAGACAACATGCATGTTGCTGATAATGATAATCAGGACGATAACACCGACAATCGCAAGCAGGATGGCAAGCACAACACCGGCGTTGGAACCGCCGTTCTCTGTCGCCATAGCGGCGGTGCGGGCAAAAAGATAATTGAACATAGTACTTTCCTTTCTTCAATTGTTTTTTCGGTTGTGTCACAAAAGGGGGTGGTTACTTTTTCCGGCAGATCAGTTTACAGCCCTCGATCCGGATGATTTCAACCTGATCGCCAATCTGCGCATGCTGACTATCGTCTTCCATCCTGGCAGTCCAAAGCTGACCCTTGTACTTTGCGGCGCCTGTTGCTTCCAGGTTATCCACGTACTCCTCTACGATGGCGACCTGTCCGACCATGGTTTCACAGTTTGTGGCAATCGTGGGATTGTTCTTCTTGAACCGATTCTTGAACACGGTCTTGGTCAGCAAAAGCAGAATTGCGCTAACGGCAAAGAACACCACAAGCTGTACCCACAGCGGCACCCCAAAAATGGCGAGCACCATGCAGATCACCGCACCCGGAAAAAACCAAATGGCAGTCAATACCGGCGCCTGCGCCTCCAAGAAGATGGAAAGCAGAAAAACGCCCAGCCAGACCAACGTCATTGTCAGATCCATACTCTCTCCTTTCCGTCCGTAACCGGACCCAGTATGATGATATCATTATATCACGCATTCATGTGATTGTCAATAAGATTCCAAAAAATAAATTAGAATTAAATGATCACAAAGAAAAGTATTTTGTGCATATCATTGCCTGTATTTCAATACATTGTCAATTTTATACTCCCCGGAAATATCCGAAATGACATAATACAAAGTCACCTCCGCATCGCTGTCGATCAGCATAAAGGTCCCGTTGTTTTTGTGAATCATGAAGGTCACGGTATAATCATACTGCGTATAGATTTTTCCGTTTTCATCCGTTTTCCGGACGGCACGCTGCATCTCGCGGATCCGGATTCCTCCGTTTCCGTATAACTCCTGCTGATAAAAATGCTTTTTCGGTTCATTGCCGTCCTTGGCAAAGTAATAATCGCTGAAATACGTATTGTAGGTTTCCGCATCCCCTGCAATGACTGTATGCAGATAGTCATACAGTAATTCCACCGGCTGACCGTAATCCCCTTTGGTCCGGTCCTCCAGTGCAATCCCCTCCCCGTCGGCAGGGGTATTATAATACCAGATACCGCGGTTGAGCCCCAGATAATCCGGGTCCTTCATCACATCGTTGTCAGCCACCGTATCATGGTAAATGATTGTATATTTCCGTCCGACAAAGTTGTCTTCCCCGTCGTCCTTTTTGTTTGACGCAATCACATTGGAAAGCACCAGGTACAGCACAATAAATGCCACCATACAGCATAAAACGACAACAATGATCCGTTTCAGTCTGCGTGTTTCCTCTCTTGCGCTTCTTTTCTCTTCCATCAGAGGCAGACCTCCTTTCCTCTCCCATTGATTATACCATATTCGCGTACGGATTTCAACAAATGGGGCGAAGAAAATTTGTGAATTCTTTCAAAATTTATGCGGATTTGCGCTTGTAGTGATCAGGAAAATATGGTATAATGATTTCGAATATCATAATGAACAGGTGGTACACTTATGAAATACCTTGTATTGATCCCGGATGGCATGGCGGATGAGCCCATCGCGGAGCTTGCAAACCGCACCCCCATGGAAGCCGCCGACAAACCCACCATGGATATGCTTGTAAAAAAATCTCTTGTCGGCACGGTTCTCAATGTTCCCGACGGCATGGTGCCGGAAAGCGATACCGCCAACATGGCAATCCTTTCCTTCGACCCGAAAATCTATTCGCACGGACGTTCCCCGCTGGAGGCAGTCAGCATGGGGCTGACGATGGAGCCGGATCAGACCGCATATCGCTGCAATCTGGTCACGCTGTCGGAAGAGCAGGATTGCTACGAGGATCGCGTGATGATCGACCACAGCGCAGATGAAATTTCCACCGAGGAAGCGGATGTGCTAATCCATGCTTTACAGGATGCGCTCGGAAACGCGCAGAGAACCTTCTATACCGGCGTCAGCTACCGGCATTGCATTCTTTGGCACGGCGGTGACGAACACTACAACTTTATGCGCCCGCATGACATTCCCGGACGTGTCATTCGCGATTATCTGCCCAAAGAAGAAGACGGGGGCGCCCCGTTCCTTGCCCTGATGAAGCAGAGTTACGACATTCTCAATCATCACCCGATCAACGAAGCACGCCGCGCACGCGGTCTGCGCCCTGCAAATTCCGCTTGGCTGTGGAGCCCGGGCAGAAAGCCGCAGCTTCCCTCTTTCAAAGAAAAATGGGGTTTGGACGCTACCGTCATTTCCGCCGTTGATCTGATCAAAGGAATCGGCATCTGTGCCGGTATGCAAACGGTCAACGTTCCCGGGGCAACCGGAAACGTCCATACCAATTATGACGGAAAAGCCGCGGCGGCAATTTCCGCTTTCCGGGACGGCTCGGACTATGTATATGTACATGTCGAGGCACCGGATGAATGCGGTCACCGTGCGGAAATCGAAAACAAAGTGCTTTCCATCGAACTGATAGACAAGAAAATTCTTGCACCGGTTCTCGCTTACCTGGAATCCACCGGAGAAGATTTCAGAATTCTGGTTCTGCCGGATCACCCGACACCGATCCGCCTGCGCACACACACTTCAAACCCGGTTCCCTTTTTCCTCTACTGCTCCGACTGTGCGCACAAAGGAACCGAGGTCTTCTCGGAGGCGGCAGGCGCGTCGACAGGATACTATCTCCCCGACGGTTTCGAGCTGATGAACCTGATGGTGAAAGGGGAATAAATATGGACGATCTGGAAAAAGACCGGGATCAGACCTCCCGGGAAGAATCCGCCGAATCGGATATACAGTCCGGTACACCGACTGCAGCCGACGGGGAATCCGAAATGCCGGATACAGCGGACAAAGAAAACAACAATGGTGAAGAAAATGCGGAGGTGTCGTCCGAAACGATTCTCCCGATTCTGCAAAAGACGCAAAAGGAGGAATCCGGCGTTGTCAGTACCATTTTCGACTATCTGGAGATCTTTGCGTTCTCCGTCTGTGCCGTGGTTCTGCTCTTCTCCTTTGCCGCAAGACTGTGTCGCGTCAACGGTGATTCCATGAATCAAACGCTGAAAAACGGACAGATGCTGCTGATTTCCGACGTGTTCTATACACCGAAAAGCGGTGATATTGTGGTCTTCCACCAAACCGGCGAAACGCTGAACGAGCCGTTGGTCAAGCGTGTCATAGCAACGGGGGGACAAACCGTAAAAATTGATTTTGTCAACGGGATCACCTATGTAGACGGCAAAGAAATCGAAAACGCCTATGCCGATGACACCTATATCTGGCTTGGCGGCAGAAACAGCAACGCGACGCTACCCGCCAACCTGCACTACTACACCGGTTCTTTCCTCTTCTATGGCGGGAAATATATCACGG
>FR890443.1:0-812 GCA_000433415.1 Clostridium sp. CAG:448 | reverse complement strand
CGTTATCCCGAGGTTGATATGGTCGATGAGCGCAGAATTCTCGGTAGAGTGGTGCTCCGCGTGGTTCCCTTTACAATCTTTGACTGAAGGAGTTTGAAACTATGCCACAGCAAGGCATTATTCAGTGGTTCCCCGGGCATATGGCGAAAACGCGCCGGATGATGCGGGAGAACCTACCGAATGTGGATCTGATCATTGAAATTCTGGACGCTCGCATTCCGCATGCATCGCGCAATCCGGACATTCCCGAACTGATCGGGCAAAAGCCTGAGATTATTTTGCTCAACAAAGCATCGCTTGCGGACCCGGAGCAAAACCGGCTCTGGCAAAAACACTATCAAAGCGACAACAGTGTGTGTCTGTTGACCGACTGTATCTCCGGGAGCGGTCTGACCGGAATTCCGGATGCCATCCGCACCGTACTTGCGGACCGGATTTCACGCTATGAAGAAAAGGGCATGTCCGGACGCCGTCTGTTTGCGATGGTCGTCGGTATTCCCAATGTGGGAAAATCCTCCCTGATCAACCGCCTGTCCGGCAACAAAAAAGCCAAGGTGGAAGACCGTCCCGGCGTAACCCGCGATAAGCAATGGGTATCAACCGGCATGGGAATCGATCTTTTGGATATGCCCGGTGTCCTGTGGCCGAAATTCGACGACCGGATTGTCGGCGAAAACCTGGCGCTGACCGGCGCGATTAAGGACGGTGTTCTGGACATTGAAGAGCTTGCTGTGATTCTGTGCCGCCGACTGCGCGACGGATACCCTTCCATGCTTTGCTCCCGTTACAAACTGGGAGACCCGGCGGCAATC
>FR890442.1 GCA_000433415.1 Clostridium sp. CAG:448 | reverse complement strand
GGTAGCGAATCCGCGCATATGCCCGGAAGGGTTCCGCGGGCTGATCAAAGGCAATCCAGTTCATCTGCCCGACGTGCACGGTCGCCGAAAAGAGCGACGCATTGTCGGAGAGCACCACGCAATTGTCCCGCACCCGCTTTTCGCAGACGTACAGCGGCGCAGGCAGGGACAGTCCCAGTCCCTTTCTCTGCCCCACCGTATACCGGATCAGTCCGCGGTGGCGCCCCAGCACCTTGCCGTCCGGGGTGACGAAATCCCCCGCGGGGTAGGTCTTCCCGGTCATTCGTTCGATCACCTCGGCATATTTGCCGTCCGGCACGAAGCAAACGTCCTGGCTCTCCCGCCGCTGCTCGCTGACAAGCCCCAGGGTTGCGGCAAGCGCTTTGACCTCACTTTTGCGCAGGTTCCCCAGGGGGAAGCGCACGCAGGCAAGCTGCGCCTGCGACAGTCCGGCAAGAAAATAGCTCTGATCTTTTTCCGGGTCCGCTCCCTTACGCAAAAGGAAGCGTTCTCCGCTCTTCTCTACCCGTGCATAATGCCCCGTGGCAAGCAGGGGGTAGCCCATCTGCCGGGCGCTTTCGAGCAGGGCGCCGAATTTGATCTCCCGATTACACAGATAGCAGGGATTCGGCGTCAGTCCCGCTTCATAGGCGGCGGCAAACGGCTCCATGACCGTGCGCCGGAAAATCGCCTGCATCTGCACCACGGTATGCGGAATGCCGACCTTCTCTGCGACCGCACGCGCGTCCCGTGCGTCCCGCTCATTGTCCACGCCCAGGCGCATGGTCACGCCCGCGCAGTCCGCGCCGTCCCGGCAGAGCAGATAGGCGGCAAGTGCGGAATCCACTCCGCCGCTCATAGCCACCATGATTTTTTCCCGTTCCATTCCGTTTTCTCCGTCAGTTCATGATATTTCCGTTTGCCGTCAGCACTTCCTGCACCTCACGGAGAAGCGCAGGACAGCCGGACAGCGTCGGATCTTCGGCAAAGAGTTTTTTTGCCTCGTCAAATGCCGTATACAGCAGTTCCGCGTCCTCGCCCATATCGGCAATGCGGAACCCGGCGGCGCCGCTCTGCCGGATGCCCTGACCGGTACAGCCGGCAATAAAGTCGCCCGGTCCGCGCTGCTGCAGATCGCGCTGTGCGATTTCGTACCCGTCATAGGTGGTGCGCATAACCTCCAGGCGTTCGCGCGCCTTCTGCCCGATCGAATGCCCCTCGGCGTCCGGTTGTCCGTCCGCCGGCGCACCGGCAACCAACACGCAATAGGATTTTTTGCGCCCGCGCCCGACTCTGCCGCGCAGCTGGTGCAGCTGTGACAAGCCGAACCGCTCGGCGTTCTCCACCATCATCAGCGTGGCGTCCGGCACGTTAACCCCCACCTCGATCACGGTGGTGGAAACCAGCACCCGGACCTCACCCGTCGAAAAGCGCCGCATGATTGCCTCTTTGTCCGCCGCCTTCATTTTCCCGTGCACAAAGGCAATGGGAACCTCGGGCAGGCGCTGCTGCAGTTGTTCGGCATACTGCACGGCGGCTTTCAGCGGCGGCATGGTTTCGCGCTCCCGGCGCTCGTCCTCCGGCAGACCGATCTCCTCCATGGACAGCGCGCCGTCGTCCCTGCCGTCCGTTTCCCCGTCCCCGTCGCGCTCCTCCACGGCGGGGCAGACAATATAGACCTGCCCGCCCTGCGCCAGATTTTTGCGGATAAAGCCGTCCAGCCGTGCGCGGTAACGTTCATCCACAACGAAGGTATCCACCCGCTGTCTGCCGGGGGGCATTTCGTCGATGCGGGAGACCTGCAGATCGCCGTAAAGAACCAGGGCAAGCGAGCGAGGAATGGGGGTTGCGCTCATCAGAAGCAGGTGCGGCGCATTGCCGTCCGCCCCAGCAGACAGGAGCGCGGCACGCTGTCCCACGCCGAACCGGTGCTGTTCATCGGCAACCACCAACCCCAGGTGCGCAAAGGAAACGCCCGCAGACAGCAGCGCCTGCGTACCGATCACCACCTGCAGCGACCCGTCCGCAAGTCCGGCATAAATCTTACGTTTTTCCGCAGAACGGACGGTTCCGGTCAGCAGTCCGCAGGAAATGCCCAACTCCCCGAGCAAAGAAGAAAGGTCGGCAAAGTGCTGCCGCGCCAGAATTTCGGTGGGCACCATCAGCGCCGCCTGCATCCCGGAGGACGCAGCCAGAAAGATCGCCGCAGCCGCGCAGACGGTTTTCCCGCAGCCGACATCCCCGACCACGATGCGGTTCATGGCGGTATTCTTCCCCATATCCGCAAAAATCTGCCGGATGGCACGCTCCTGCGCACCGGTCAGCCGATACGGCAAAAGTGCGGTAAAGCGTTCGGGGTCCTTTTGCGCACAGGCAACCGCCGGCTTGCCGCCGGAATTGGCTTTTGCCGCTTCCAGTCCCAGGGCGAACAAAAACAGTTCATCAAAAACCAGTCGTTTTTTGGCGGCGGCAAGGGCTTCATAGTCCTCCGGGCAATGAATCTGCCGCAGGGCAAATGCGCGGGTACAAAGCCCGCCCCCGGAACGGATGCCGGCGGGCAGGG
>FR890441.1:1814-5532 GCA_000433415.1 Clostridium sp. CAG:448 | reverse complement strand
TGATAGGAGTCCGGCCGTGCATAGGAGATACCGTTGTCCATGCCGTGATCCGCCGTCCGGCAGCCGTTTTCGGCAAAGCGATCCAGCGCAACGGTATAGGCACGGAACAGCGTTTCGCAATCCACGATCTTCACGCCGGTCGACTCTCCCAGGCGCTTCATATAGTCCACTATGCCATGGCGCTCGATCTGCATGCCCTTGTCGGGACGGAACGCCGGAAGAACGCTGACCCCGTAACCGCTCTCCCGGATTTGGCGATGATATTCCAGGGAATCCGCAGGGTCATCCGTGGTGCAAAGCAACCGGACACCGGAACGGGCAATCAGATCCCTTGCCCCCATATCCGGCTCCGCCAGGCGCGCGGCAGTAAGCTTCCAGATCGCATCGCAGTTTTCCGGGCACAAAATCAAATCGCAGTCAAAATACTGCCGCAATTCCATGTGACTCCAGTGGTAGAGCGGGTTCCCCGCCAAAAGCGGCATCACCCCGCAGTACGCACGGAATTTTTCGTAATCCGACCCCTCCCCGGTGATATATTTCTCATCCACACCGCAATTGCGCATGGCGCGCCATTTGTAGTGGTCCCCATACAGCCAGACCTCGGTGATATTGGAATAGCGTTGGTTCTCCGCAATCTCACGCGGGGAAAGGTGACAGTGATAATCGATGATCGGCAGGCGCTCGGCACAGTCGTGGTACAGCCACTTCGACGTTTCCGTATCCAACAGAAAATCGCGGTCCATAAAAGCGTGCATGATTTCATTCTCCTTTTGATGTAAATTTGTCCGTCGTTTCTTTCTTATCACACATCCGCCCGTGCACGGGCAAGCAGAGCACCGCCGTTTTCCCGCAGCCACAACCGGCAGCGGTCGTAATCCGGAAATACGCGGTACACCTCTCTGTAAAATGCGGCGGAATGGTTCATCTGCTTACGGTGGCACAGCTCGTGTACCACCACACTGTCAAGCACCCTTGGCGGTGCCAGCAACAGCAGGCAGTTGAAATTCAGATTGCCGGCAGAGGAACAGCTTCCCCACCGCGTGCGCTGGCACCGGATTGTAATGCGACCGTAGCTGACGCCGATCTGCGCGGCATAGTACGCAACCCGTGCGGGAATCAGCACACCCGCACGCTCCCTGAGAGCCTGCATTTCATCGTCGGTCAGCCGCTCGGTCTGCGGCTGCCGTTCCCGGATCCTTGCAAGGTGCTTTTGAATCCAGGGCTCTCGCGCCGTCAGCAGTTTCTGTATCTGCGCGTCACTGACTCCGCGCGGCGCACGCACAAGCACCCCCTGCGGCGTGATCTGCAGTCCGACCGTTTTACGGTCCGAACGGACAATACGATACGGCGGCAGCATTACGGCTCCTCCTTTTCCGCCGGTGTCCGACGGTGAAGATATCCGGTCAGGATGCCCTTGGCACACCGGAAAAGCGTTCTGGCATTCAGTGCAAAAATCATAACGGCAACCGCCGCAATCGGAATCGATGCATACGGTATGCGGTCATACAGGCTCAGCCCCGTCGCAAGCAGACCGCACAAAAGGAAATTGACCGCAAGGTAAACCGGATGCAGCCGAAAACGCATCATGGACGGAACGGTCAGGGCACGGATCAGAAAGACGACAAAATAGCTGGCAACGGTCGCCACCGATGCGCCCATGGCGCCGTAATCCGGAATCAGCAGAAGATTGAGGACGATGTTCATTCCCGCCCCCGCCATTGCCGTGAAAAGCGAATACGCGGTCCGCTTGCGGACATAGTACACATTTCCGAAGAAGTTATCAAACGCAGAGCACACCGTTGCCGCAACCAGAATGGGGATATAAATCCACCCTGCCCGGTATTCCGCCGAAAACAAAAGACATGCCAGCGGATAGGACATCAGCATCAGCGCGGCGCCTCCGGAAAACATCAGGGCGGTATAATACGGAAACACCCGGTCATACAGCCGCTCGCACTCGCGGATATCCCCCGCGTTCTCCACCGTTGACAGCTTCCATGCCTCGTTGAAAATGGTCACCAAGAAAAGAAGCAACGTGGGAATCCGATACGCCGCCGCATATAGACCGTTCTCCGCAGGGGAACGCAACCGCTGCACCAACCGCTGCACCAGGTATCTGTCCGAAACCGACGTGATCCACCAGAAAACCGTCGTGGGAATCAGTGGGGCACTGAACCGAAGCAACTGCCCGGCAAGCGTGCGGCTGATCAGAGAGGGCCGGAACACCCGGTACAGGCGGCAGACTGCCACCAGAAACATAGCGGTCAGGAAATCCGCCAGTCCGACCGCCAGCACATATCCGACCACACCCATGCGGAAAACCGCCAGGAACAGAATATTGAGCACCACAACCAGCGCGGTATTCAGAATGCCCTGCCCCGCATACAGGCGCTCATGCCCCGTGGCGCAGATATACTGCGAGCAAATGGAATGCAGATCGGAGGCAAGGACGTACACAACCACCAACCACCAATAGGAGCCGACCACATCTACGAACATCAGCAAAGGAGAAAGCAAAAGGAAGACCACCTCACCGCAGAGGAAGACTCCCATGCCGGTGGAAAACACAGCCGCCGGATCCGTTTCCTTGGCGGCGGTACTGCGGAAAATTCCCTCATTGATACCCAAACAGACCACGGGAATCAGAAGATTTGCCATATTGGTCAGCAAATCCGCCGTACTGTATTCCGCAGTCGACAGAAGATTGGTATAAAGCGGCAGAAGCAGTACCGCCAGAATTTTGGAAATAAATTTTCCCACCGTAAACAAAACGGTGCGGGAACAGAGTTTTTTGATTTTGCTATCCATTTTCAAGCCCCTCCGGAGATGCACCGCCATGCGGGTATCTCCACTGTATTGCTCTTCCAATTATAACAAGATACGGTTCACAAGTCAAGGGGCGTCACATGAAAACTCTTGCCCTCCGGCACAAAAAACATTCCGGACAGCGGCGGCAGGTCAAGCGAAATACATTCCCTGCCGTCCTCGCGCAGCAAAACCGGGTATACGGGTGTTTTTCCTGCCTCCCATGTGCCGCCGAACCGACGCTCTCCGCTGCAAAGCAATAGCCTGTACGCGCTGAAGCGTGTTCCGACATCCAATGAAAACGAGGGATACGGGCAGGCGGAAAAATTGAACAGTGCGACAAGCTCCCCACCCGAACGGTCGAAACGGCGGAACGCAAGCAGATTCTCCCGGGCGCGGTCCGCATAAATCCAGGAAAACCCGCTCCAGGAAAAATCCTGTTCCCAGAGCGCCGGGGTATCCAGATAAATGTGATTGAGGATACGCACGAAATCGTGCAGCGCCTTGTGTGCCGGATAATCAAGCAGAAACCACTCCAACTGGCACCGGTAGTTCCACTCCGCAAACTGTCCGAATTCCGTCCCCATAAAAAACAGCTTCTTTCCGGGATGCGCCATGGTATACATCAAAAACAGCCGGTCCGTATCGAATTTCTGCCTGTAATCTCCGGACATTTTATCAAGCAGAGATTTCTTCCCGTGCACGTTCTCATCATGAGAGATAGGCAGAATAAAATTCTCGCTGAACGCATAATACATGGAAAAGGTCAGTTTTTCGTGCATCCCCCCGCGAAAAAAAGGATCGGCGGATGCGTAGTCAAACAGATCGTTTACCCAACCCATGTTCCATTTGAAATTGAAACCCAAACCTCCCGCCTCTGTCGGTTTTGTAACCATCGGCCAGGCGGTGGATT
>FR890441.1:0-1725 GCA_000433415.1 Clostridium sp. CAG:448 | reverse complement strand
CCTGCGGATTGTGATTGGTTCCGTCCGGTGCCGGCGTCCACTCGCCCGGCTCGCGGTCGTAGTCCAGATACAGCATGGAAGCAACCGCATCCACACGCAGACCGTCAATGTGATATTCACGCATCCAGAACAGCGCGTTGGAGATCAGGAAGGTTTGCACTTCATTGCGCCCCAGGTCAAAATAACGGGTTCCCCAGGTTTTGTTGCGCATCCGGTCATCTCCCTGGTACTCATACAGACGGAAGCCGTCAAATGCGCAAAGACCGTGTTCGTCCTCCGGAAAATGTGCCGCAACCCAGTCCAGAATCACGCCGATCCCCGCGCGGTGAAGGCGGTCCACCAGATACATAAAATCCGTCGGTGAACCGAAACGGGAGGTGGGCGCGTACCACCCTGTCGGCTGGTATCCCCAGGAACCATCATAGGGATATTCCGCAATCGGCATCAGCTCCACATGCGTATACCCCATGTCCGTGCAATAATCCGCAAGCGCATCCCCCAGTTCCCGATAATTCAGATATGCATCCCCGTTTTCCGTTCCCCTTCCTTCACGGGTGCGCCATGAGCCGAGATGCACCTCGTAGATATTGACCGGAAAGGAAAAATAACCATTCTGCCCGTCCGTCCCCGCGGTATAGCGGTGCCGTCCGGCAAGAAAAGCGGCATCCTGCCAATCATACCCGCACACCGTGCAGACCACGGACGCGGTCCTGCTCCCCCATTCGCTCGCCCTGGCATACGGGTCGGCTTTCAGATGCACGCCGGCGGCGGAATACACCCGGAATTTATACTTCTGACCTTCCAGGGATACCGCACTGCGGATTTCCGCCTCCCAGATTCCATCCGCCGTCACCCGCCTCATATCCGTACCGCGCCAGCCGTTAAAGTCCCCCACTACCTCGATCCGCGCGGCACGGTAGGCAAATGTCCGGAAAACGTACAGATAGTCCCCCTCTGTCCCGGACCGATGCACGCCCATATACGCATATGCATACGTATTGGTGCCCTGGTGAAAATAATAATCCGCCAATTCATTCTCCGTTCTGAGCATGCCAAAATCCCCCCTTTCCCGTATTTTTCCGCAGGAAGTCCGGGATTATGTACACACTGCGGCAACAACTCATCAAACAAAGGTTCGCAGCCCATACCGCGCAACCTTGACAAGCAGATGCTTTTATGATATACTTGAACCGCACAAACAAAAAGGAGCCGTATGTATGGAATTTCTGTATTTTCTGGAATCCGTCCGCAACCCGGTCTGCGATTTTCTTGCAAGCGCAATTACTTACCTGGGGCACGGCGCGGTTTATGTGGTCGTCGGCGTACTGTTTCTCTGGTGCGTTGATAAGTATGACGCTTACTATATCCTCTGCACCGGGTTCATCGGCACCGTTATCAACCAGGCGCTCAAACTGGCGTGCAGAATCCCACGTCCGTGGGTCAGAAACCCCGATTTTACCATTGTGGAATCCGCACGCGCCGGGGCGGAGGGGTATTCCTTCCCTAGCGGGCACTCCCAGAATGCGGTCGCGACCTTCGGGTGCATTGCAATCGTCCGAAAAGAAAAGTGGATCCGTTGTACCTGCATTGCCGCGGCTTGCCTGGTTCCGCTTTCCCGGATGTACTTAGGGGTTCATACGCCGCTTGATGTATCCGTCGGCGCCGCCTGCGCATTGGCTCTGGTACTTGCCCTGCGCCCCCTTTTCCGCCAGGCGCGCAAGCATC
>FR890440.1:17025-24410 GCA_000433415.1 Clostridium sp. CAG:448 | reverse complement strand
GTAGCGGATATTGGTTTCCGGATCGTAGAGCACCGCTTCGGAAAGGTGTTCGCCGAGCATATCGTTGGTCAGCCAAAGAAAGGTCTCCGGCATCAGCTGCATCAGTCCGACCGCGCCTGCACGCGAAACAGCCGCACTGTCAAAATGACTTTCCGTGCGGATGACCGCATAGATCACATCTTCCGGCACGTTGTATGCTTCTGCATAAACGACCACATATTCCGCATATTTGCGCGGATGAGTCTGCCGTTCTATGGCGGTGCAGATGCAGTCAAACAGGAACCCGCCCAGAACCGCAATTACCAGAATCAGCGCCAGAGCTGCCGGTACGGGCAGACGTTTTGCATTCCGTCTCACTGCCCGATGACCGCGGTTTCGCGCAGGATTCTCTGCACCTGCGGCAACAGATCACTGACCAGTCCGTTATTGTAGATGACATAGTCCGCACGGGCAATATAAAAATCATCCGGTTTCTGTGCCTCAATCCGGTGCACAGCCGCTTCCTGGGTGAGGCCGTCTCTTTCCATGATGCGCGAGACGCGCAGTGATTTGTCTGCCAGAACGGCAATGGTCGCCTGACAACCGCAAGCCTGTACAGCACCCGATTCAAACAAAAGCGGAGCATCCACAATGGCGCCCGGACAATTGCCGGCGCGGTAGAGGTCCAATGCCTCCTTGGTACGTGCAAGTATGTATTTGTGTGTAATGGCATTCAGATCCGCAAGCGCATTGTCATCCGAAAAGACGACAGCGGCAAGGGCCTGACGGTTGAGAGAGCCGTCCGGCGACAACACCCCGGTTCCGAACCGTGCCGTCAACTCGTCCAGACATGCGGACGGAGGAATGAGCAGGCGGTGGTAAACCGCGTCGGTATCCACGCTGTAAACTTTATATTTTGCGAACAATTCCGCAATCGTGCCTTTTCCGGCACCACTCGGACCGGTTAAACCGAAAATAAACATAAGCATTCTCCTGTAATGATATTTTATGCAAGGGAAACGGTTCGCCCTTCATGCATGCTGGTTGCCGCGGCGTCAATCAGCTTCTGCACATAAGCGCCGTCTGCAAACGAGGGGGTGAAGGGAGTTCCGCAGGCAACTGCGGAAAGATAAGCATACATACTGCCGATGTGTCCGCGCAACCAGCCGTCCGGCGCTTTCGGGGACGGAAATATACCGCCCGGCGCAGGATAACGACCGACGCATTCGATTCTTGTGAACCCGGCATTGCCGCCGATCGGTGCATGTAAAGCGTTTTTGTTATAAAAGTAAAGCCAGGAAGGTTCCATCAGGTCAAATTTCAAAGCGCCCTCTGTTCCGTACAGGGCAAAGGTCAACCCGTCGTTTTCTCCGATGCACAGCTTGCTTGCGCAAAGCATACCCGTTGCACCGTTTTGCATGGTCAGCGTCATATAAACCGATTCGTCCGCGTCCGTATGAAACACGGTGCCGTCCGGATTCTCATGCGTGGGGATTCCGATTTGCCCGACCGCGAAGAGTGAGGAAACGGATCCGCAAAGACACGTGCAGAGATCGAGGATGTGCGGTCCGAGATCCATCAGAGTTCCGCCGGCAGCAGCGGCGGTCTGCTTCCAACCGACTTTTCTTGTCGGATCCAGGCAGCTGTTGTGCAGATAATCAAAGCGGAAGGACAGCAGACGACCGAGCGTACCTTCGCACACCAATTGCTGCGCACGCAACACGGGGGCAAGAAAACGGTTGTTGAAGACCGTTCCGCAAATCAGACCGCGTTCTTTTGCAACTGCGGCAAGCTCCTGCGCCTGTGCGGCAGTGGCACACAGCGGTTTTTCGCACAGAACATGTTTTCCCGCATGCATGGCGCGCAGTGCGGTTTCATAGTGAAACGGATTCGGCGTACAGATATCGATGATGTCAACGGACGGATCCGCGATCAGTTCATCCTCGTGTTCTGCCGCAACGGGGATTCCGTAGGTGTCGCAAAACGTCCGGGTTCGCTCCGGATGTGCCGTGCACAGACCGTGGACGGTTGCTTTGAAGGGGAGGGGACTGTAGTAGTAAGGAAGAGCGGAAACGGCAAAGGCATGTGTTTTTCCCATTGCGCCGAAACCGCACAGTCCGATACGGAGTTCTTTTTTCATAAACAGCCACCTTTCCGTGTGCGCACACACATTCAACCTATATTATACCGCAACCTGTTTCTTTTTGCAAGGGGCAAAGAAGAAAAAGAGCAATTTGCACAGAGAAATAATTGAAAAAGCCCTTGACAAACGACAGGGAAGCAGGTATAATATACAGTGTCGTTGTGCGCAATATGCTGTTTGGGATGGGGGGATGAAGATGATTCTGGATATGGCACCCATGTTGCGGGGTGAAATCAAGTGTCTGGACTTTGATTATTCTCTGACGCCCGAGCCGCTGGACGGCGTGACATTTCTCTCGGATGCCCATGTCATGGGGCAGATTACCAACAACGGATATATGGAAATGCACCTGGTTGCAGAGGTTCCGTACCGCACGGAGTGTGCACGTTGTCTGGCGCCTGTCGAGGGGATGTACCGTGTGGAGTTGGAACGCCTGGTTGCCGCTCCCGGTACGCTGAGTCAGGAACAGATTGACGACAACGTGGACAAGTATGTGCTGATTGAAGGCACTTCGTTGGATCCGGACGGGGAAGTTCGGGATGAGATGATCATGGATTTTCCGACCAAGGTGCTTTGCTCGGAAGATTGTCCGGGGCTGTGCCCGCGGTGCGGAAAGCCGCGTCGTGAGGGAAAATGCAATTGTCCCGAAAAAGAACGCGACCCTCGTTGGGATGTTCTTGCCCATTATTTTGACGGCAAGGACAGTTGACGGTTGGATGTGAGCCTTTACGGCTGGCATATAAATCAATAATATTATCATCGGTGTACGGTACATACGCCTGTACGCCAAAGAGGAGGTGTAGGTATGGCAGTACCGAAGAGAAAGGTTTCAAAAGCACGCAGAGATAAGAGAAGATCCAATAACAACAATCTCACTGCGCCCGGTCTGGTAAAATGCTCGAACCCCGATTGCAACAATCTGGTTCGTGCACACCGTGTCTGCAAGGTTTGCGGCTTCTATGACGGTAAGAAGGTTCTCGAAATCAAGGAGAAAGCCTGATTACTGCCTTTTTACGGAACAAAAGAAGGGTTCAGTATACCTTTGCGGTGTGTGAATCCTTCTTTTGCTTATTATGTGAACATTGTGCGCAGACCATGTGACGAAAACGTAAACGACGGTGAAAACGGGAGGAGGAGCGGTTTTGTTCGGCTATATTCGTGCCATGACACCGCAGTTGCGGGTGATTGAAAATGAATACTACCGTGCCGCATATTGTGGGCTCTGCCGTGCAATGGGGGCATGCACCGGTCAATGCTCCCGTTTTGCACTGAGCTATGATATGACCTTTTTTGCCCTGTTGCGTATCGCTTTGCGGGGCGAGTCCCCCTCGTTCGGACAAAAGGGGTGTATCGCACATCCTTTTCGCAGACGGAACTATATGAAGCGGAATGCTGATCTGGACCTCTGTGCCGCGGTCAGTGCACTGTTGACCTATTATAAATGTGTGGATGACCGCACGGACGAGCGTGGAAGCCGACGGCTGAAGGCGGTCCTTGCCATGCCGTTTGCGAAGCGGATGCGCCGGAAGGCAAAGCGATTGGTCGCTGAGGCGGATACAATCATAGCCGACGGGATGGAAGCGCTGGCACAGCTGGAAAAAGAATGCGTGCCTTCCGTTGACCGACCCGCAGGCGTATTCGGCGACATGATGGGCAAACTGTTTTCCATAGGACTGGACCGTGACCGTGCCAGAATCGCGTATTGCATGGGGCTGCACTATGGGCGATGGCTGTATATTTTGGATGCGGCGGATGATCTGCAGGAGGATATCCGGCGGGATCGCTATAATCCGTACAGGTACCTTGTACCCGGAGGCGTTTTATTGCCGACCAGTACCGTGGACGTGCTGATCGGAGAGCTTGCAGCCGCAGAGCCGGCATTGGATCTGATCGGATGGCAGGGGCAGGATGTGCTGCACGAGCTGATTCTGAACATTGTTTACCTGGGATTGCCGGCACAGGCGCGGTACGTGCTGTACGATGAAGAGCCGGACAGCGATTATTTCGGCGCGGTGAATCACCGCAAACAGAGAAAACGAAAAAAAGAACAAAAAGAACGCAGGCGTGCGGCGCGTAAAGAGCAGAAGACCGAAAAGAGCCGAACAGGGGAAAGAGAGGATGCACAATGAGAGATCCGTATGAGGTGTTGGGTGTATCTCCGAATGCGAGTGATGAGGAGATCAAAAAGGCATACAGGGATCTGGCGCGGAAATATCATCCGGATAAGTACAAGGATTCCGACCTTGCCGATATTGCCGGTGAGAAGATGAAGGAAGTCAATGCCGCTTATGACCAGATCAAGGAGATGCGTGCAAACGGCAGGCAGGGCACTTCTTCCTCCTCTTATACGGGTTATACAGGCGGCGGTTACAGCGGCAATACCGGAAACAGCGGAGACTCTTCTGATTACGGTGAAAACGCGGAGGCGTACAGACAGGTGCGTGCTTTTCTGAGCAACCACCGTCCGGCGGATGCCATGACCATTCTGAATCAGATTCATCCGGGGGACAGAGGGGCTGAGTGGAACTATCTGACGGGAATTGCCTGTATGCAGATGGGAAATTATGCGGATGCGGCAAGTTATATTGACAATGCGTGTGCGATGAATCCCAACAACCCCGAATACCGTGATGCACAGAACCGGATTCACAATATGTATTCCGGCTACGGAAGCGGTTACCGGACTTCCAAATCCTCCGGTTCGGAGGCAAATACGATTTGCAATACCTGTGCGGCGCTTTTGTGTCTGGACAGTTGCTGCGAGTGCATGGGCGGCGACCTGATCCGCTGTTGCTGAGATGGCAGGGCAGAGTATGAAGCGTGCCAAACGGCTGGCACTGTGTTCGCTGTTTTGCGCGCTGAGCGTGGTGATTCTCTACCTTGGTTCGCTGATCGGTGTATTGGATCTGAGTGCATGCGCACTGACCTGCTTTTTGGGTGTGATATTGGTTATTGAGTACGGCGGGTTCTGGCCGTGGTTGGTTTACATTGCGACGGGGGTATTGGCGCTTTTGCTTTTGCCTGATAAGAGCTGTGCGCTGTTGTATGTGACACTGGCGGGCGCCTATCCGATGGTCAAACAGATGCTTGAGAAAACGCATCTGCCGGGTGCGCTTGTGTGGGTGCTCAAATTGTTGATTTTCAATGTGGCGCTTGCGGTTGTGGAGTTGGTTTCCTTCTTTGTTTTGAATATCGAGGTTGAAGGAATCTGGCTGGAGGTTGCGCTTTTTGTGATGGGCAATGTCGCTTTTGTTTTGTTGGACATTGTGCTGACGCGTTTTATTGTTATTTACTACCGCCGTCTGCGCCCACGCCTGCGCTTCTTCAAATAAGAAAGAATACAAAAAAGTCCCTGCATACGCCGGTCGAACGGTGATGCAGGGATTTTCGTTTGATATGGGATTTTTGCCAAGGAGTCCGGTGCGGTGAAAGACGCAATCCGTGTTTTCTTAATCGCTCTGTCCGAAGAGGCGGTCGAGTCCGATCTGTGCTTTTCTGACGTTTTTGGCAAGGTAGGAAGAAAAGTTGCCGTTCTTTTTTTCACAGATGGTGGGGATCATATAGACGAGGCGGTCCATTTCATCCGAGGATGTGGCGGTAATCAGTCCGACATCTGTCACCACGGAATTCCAGATGATTTCCAGCATTTCCTGATCGTCCTCGGTGTTGGCAACCTTGTTTCCTAAGAGCCGATCAAAGAATGCGGTTTTGACGGGAGCTGCCTCGTATGCCAATAACTCCAGCGTTTCACCGACCATGTCTGCATTTGTGACCGTGTTGGGAACGCAAAGGACGCCGTTCCAGTTGAGAGAACGGTAAGCGGGTTGTTGCACGGTATACAGCGGATAGGGAAGGACGCCGAATTGCAGATCGTAGTTCTTGAGTTCGATAAGTCCTGCCGTATTGATCAGTTGGAACAGAGAGGTCTGGTCCTTGAATGCCACGACGGTTCCGCTTGCCGGTGAGGATTTCCAGAACCATGTGCCGTCGGCGTTGTACCAGTTGCGGATTTTTTCAACCAATTCCGACAGCCGGTCGCTGTTTTCGCTGTAGGCGACACGGAAGTTGTCGTCCGTGTCCCGATCGACAATCCGGAAGTCACTGGAGGTCAGAAAACTGATCAGGAAGACCCATCCCCAGCCCGACATGCCGTATATATCCTGAATATCCCGTTGACCATCGCCATTGAGATCTTTGTGCACATCCTGTGTGCGTGCGATCAGTTCATCCAGCGTCCATTCATGATTTTTGACCTGTTCATAGGGAAGGCTTTGCCCGTTGTTGCTCAAAAGACGTTTGTTGAACACAATGCAATGGGTTTCCGCCAGGCAGAAGTCACTGTAACCGATCAGATATTTACCGTCAATGGTGACCTCGTCCATCAGTTGTTTGTTCCAATAGCTTTGCTCCAGATCGACCGCCGGAAGATCGGTAAAGTCTACAACCAGATTATTGGTGACAAGTTCCGGAATGCCGCGGTATACATGCGTCAGCGCCAGTTGCAGATTATCGGTTCCGGTGCTGACATTGGTCTGAATGGTTTTGGTATAACCTTCCCAGTCACCCGCATCGCGCATCACCAAAGTCACTCCGAGGTGCTCCTTGATTTTTTGCGCACGCTCATAGGTCGCGTCGGTGATGCCGTCATTCAATGCTTTTTCAGGAATGAAAAAATCGTCATCCAGACCGCTGCCGATCTTTGCAAAGGCAAATTCGCGATTGTAGTTTTTGATGTCAATATCCGGCGCATGGTCCCCGGTGGTTTCTTCCGCGATATCGGATCCGGTTTGCGCGGTTGCTCCGGCTGATTGGGAGGGGTTGTCGGGCGTTTCTATGGCGCAGCTCAACGGGAAGGAAAGCAAAAGGCAGATTGCCAGGATCAGAGCAAACAGTTGTTTGGTCATAAGCTTCTCCTTTTTCATTTTCCGACAGAAAGGTAGGCATAGTATCCACCGTTGATCTGTGAGGTACGCAAAAGTGTTGCATTGGTGTGGATTTCCCGTGATTCAAAAGGACCGACACGCACCCATTCCGGCAGAACCGTGCCGTCATAGGTCAGGCTGTATGCGGTTTTTGCATCTTCTGCAAACCATGTCCCATTTTTATCCCTTGCATAACGGAACGAAATGTGATTGACCGTTCTGCCGACAGTGACCGGGAACTTTTCTGCCTCTATTGCCGTCATAGTGAGCGGCAGACGGGGAATCAGGCGAAAACGGGTACCGTCCAGATCGTCAATGCCGGTCATCAGACGTGCCAACTG
>FR890440.1:14925-16977 GCA_000433415.1 Clostridium sp. CAG:448 | reverse complement strand
CGTTCCCGAGGTCGCTGTTCCGGTACCAGAATCGTCCGGAGCCATGACAGATTACGCCTTCGGGGACAATGTAGGGGTGGTCTGTGTGGTGATAACAAAGGTTGGCGGAGGCATTCACGCAATCGGTGTATGCCTCTGTCCGATCCAAAAGAAGAGTGGTGCTGGTCAGGTATCCTTGCCCATAGCCCATCTGCCTGCCGGAATAGGGATTGTAGTAAAGCTCTTTTTCGGCAAGGAACGTGCGGTTCATGCGTTCAAACAGTGCGGGAAGATTGAATGCGGCGTCCAATGTCTCGCAGTCGGAAGAGAACAGAAGTGCGGCAAACCGCTTGTATTCGTACGTCCAGCAATCGTCTGTCGTATCCGTCCATACTTCACCGTATGCCGGGTGATGCATGAGAAAACGCTTTTCCAACCCCGCATAAATGCGGTCGGCAAGGCGCCGGAGGTTGTTTGCGTATGCACCATCTCCCAAAAGATCAAACAGCTTTGCATATTGCCGCAGTGCATACAGTGAAATCATATTGCCGTACAGATCGTATCCGCCATAGGTCTGGGAACTGGTTTCGGAATGCGAAAACAGGATTTCCTCGAAATTGGATTCCACAGGGTGCGCTTCCTGCCACAGATAATAATCTGCCGCGGCGCGCAGATGTCTTTCATTCTCACGCAGCCACCCAAGATCCACGCCGCCCTTGCGGTAGAGGTTATATATTGCCATCATGATGGAGGCATGCCCGTCGTTCTCATTTCCTTCGTTGAACAGCTCGCTCTCGTCCTTGGCAATCAGATTGGCAATCCGTTTCCAGTGCGGGATCTTAAAACGAATGCTGGGATAGTACAGCATTTCGTGCAACCGGTCGATTGCCATGCGAACGCGGTCAAAATAGCCCAAGTCAGCCAACTCAATCAGCAGGCGTCCGATGTCGCGTGTCCAGATTTGCGATGAATAGCTTTCGTTTTGATTGAAGGAACCAAAGCCGATGTAGCAGCCGAAGTTCGGTGCGTTTTCGGAGGAGGTATGCGTCATGCCGTCATTCGTGACTTTGCGGTATGCCATATCCATGACATTGACGCGGTAGACGTTTGTAAACAGGTCCAGACCGTCGTTGTTGTAAAAGCGCAGAGCCGGTGCGTCAAAGCCGGAAACCGGAACTTCTTCTACGCTTTGGGGAATCTGGTCGCGGTATTGGTATAACCGGCGGCTCAGGCGCTCAATCGGTGCGTACCAATCCTTGCGCAAAAAGAAGAAACGGTCAACCGTGGGAAGTCCGGTGTTATCCGGTTCTCCTGTGTACAGACCCGTGATACCGGATATAACAAAATCCGCACGTTTTCCTTCCTCCTTAAACCATTCAATCAGTTTGATCCGCTTGTCCGCACGTGGCGCGTAGGCAAAGACCCATTTGGTCATTTTTTCGGCATCGGGTGATGCGTTTTCCGTCATAACCAGTGCATCATTCAGCAGTTTTTTTGCGTTCGGATCGGAGCGGAAGGGTTCGTCGTAAGGGGCAGCAAAGCAGCCAAACAGGTTTTCGTTCGGCTTTTGCCCGAAATAGAGGTTGTAATTGAAGGCATTGACCCCGAAAATGACCGAGATCAGCTCCTCTGTCCGGTCTTCAAAAAGGATGCGGATACGCCCGACGCGGTCGCCGAAAAACAGACGAATGGAGGCGTCGTATTGTACTTCGGTCTGTGCCCACCATTCGCTGCACTGCCAACTGTCGGTGGACATTCCGAGAAACCAAAGACGTGAGAAACAACCCTGTTTTCCGCCTGCTTCTCCCGCATCAAAGACAACATTGTGGGTGTCAATCGGGGCGACTTTTCCGTCTCTGTGGCTGACGCGGAAGGGAACATTGCAGACGGTAAGCGGTATTTCACGTTTTTTTTGATCAAAACAATAATACATTCTTTTTTCCTTTCTGCTTTTTGCTGCTTTTTAACCGACAGGAACAAAGAAGAGTGCGTCCAGGAAGATTTCCCATCTGCCGGAATTTGTTGCAGGGGCTTCTATGCGCAGGGTGTGCTTACCGGCAGTCAGCGTGACGG
>FR890440.1:0-14845 GCA_000433415.1 Clostridium sp. CAG:448 | reverse complement strand
ACCGATCTGCTGTCCGTCGATGAAGAGACGGATCACCGGACTGGTGCCGTTTTTCATGTAGGAGAAACGGATTGCGTATGTCCCGCTGCCTGGCACGGTGAAGTCGGTTTCAAGAGAAGAGAGGACGGAGGCATCCTCGTCTACATGCATGCTGGCATAAATGACATTGCCGCCGATTGCACTGTCTGTAATCCCTGGGGCAGAGAAGCTTTCAGGGGTGACCCAGGCGTTTCCTTCCTTGCGGTACATGCCGCCATTGCCGTTGGGGCTGAAATCGAAAACAAAGGAGGTTGGCTCGGGTGCTTCGGTGCTTTGAACCGTGATTTCCGTAATCGGACTTTCCCCGAAGAGGTTTCGGGTTTGTATGTAAAGGGTTTTATTTCCGAGCAGGGATTCGTAGCTGATACCGCTTGTGATATGTAGCATGGTCCATTCCGCACCGCTCAGATCCGTGTTTTTAGAGATGCGATACTCCAGCGGGTCAGAAGAGAGGTCAATGCTCAGCACGGCATCCTGATCATGCAGGACACGGACTGTTTCCGGTGCTTTGCCGCTCAGATTGCGCATTTGACGGACCTCTTTGGCAACGGCGTTAAACATGGTAAAACCCAATTCGACGGACGGCTCATAGTGTGTGCTGTGCCAGAGCCCCATGCCTTCCTGCGACTCCGACATCCAGACGACCGGATAGTTGAAACGGTTGATGACGACATAGTCGGGCTGGTATTGATAAACGCCGGCAAGGGTGCGTTCCAGAGGAGTCTTCCCGCCGATGCGGTGGTTCATTGCATCCCACAGGCTGCCGTCGGTTTCCCAACCGCGCCAGACTGCAACTGCTGCTGCCATCATTTCCGCCTTTCCGCCTTTGTAGGCGGTGTAAATCGGCAGATAGCTGCCTTCTTCTTTGCCGCGCTCGTTTTCCGCAAAGATCCACATTTTGCGGTCTGCGTCGATGGCGTATCCGCCTTTTTTGTCATCCTTTGCGTAATTCAGTAAGAAACCGTTGGTGAAGCGCCATTCAAAGTAGGTGCCCAGATCAATGGCAGAGGTGACCTCTGCGCCCCGGTTCATCAGTTCCCAATCGATAAATACTCCCAGAAACGGTTTGTCGCTTCCGCGCAGATGGTAAGTCTGTCCCGGATATTTTTCGTAAATTGCCCGGTATTCACCGAGAAGCATCAGGAAGTCTTCTGTATTTTCCCCGGACAGGCGCAGATTTGCGTAGATTTTGGGTACATCGGAAATGCCTTCGTCACACATTTTTTTAGCTTCACGCAGGAGTACCTCAAAGTTGTTCATGCATCCCCGGCAGTATTTGCGCATGTCGTTGCTTTCGCATCTTTCAAGGGGAATGACATTGGTCAGGTCCACCGCAATGGCAGTAAAGCCGGCGGCACGCAGCCAGTACAGGTGTTGACGGGCGACGGCGGGATCTGCCTGATCATAAGTGCCGAGCAGAGGCGTTGCGGATCGGAAGTGACCGTCCTTGGTTGCAATATTGGGAGATTCGGTGTAAAGCAGGAACCAACCGTTGTCCGGTCGGGTATTGCAGCTGCTCCCATTGTCGATGTCGTAGTAAGCAATGACATCGGGATTCCACAGTTTGCTTTCTTCGGTTGTTTCTTCCGTGCTTGTTTCGGCAAATCCTCCTGTGGTTGTTTCATCTGCCGTTTCTTTGTCCGGTGTTGTGGTTGGTTCATCGGAATCGGCTGGGGGATCACTTTCCTGCGCAGTGGTTTGCCGACTTTCGGCGGTTGTGTCCGTGTCATCCTTTTTGTTTCCCGTGCAGGCGATCATCAAAAGTGCCGCCAGTACGAGCAGAACGGTTGCGACGATGGATCGTTTCATGCTGATTTTCCTTTCTTTTTACAGGGTTGTATTTTTGGTGTCCTGCAATTCCCATGCCACTATTGTACTGTTTTCGCGGCACGGTGTGTTGTAAAAAGACGATGATTTTATGGACAATCCGGACATCTTGAAAAAGAAAATCTTTATTTTGCTTGACAGGCAGGATGGGGTTGTGTATAATAACCATGGAGCAGCGGATGGATGGGAGGTGGCGCGTTATGGCAAAAGTAAAATATGTGGGAAAAGTACATGAGCCGATTCAGTCCTGTAAAAAGCATGCACATGAATATTGGGAAGTGGTCCGCTACACGCGGGGAAGAGGATATGTGGAAATGGGAGAAGGGCGCGTGCCGTTTGAAGAGGGGGATATTTTGGTCATCCCGCCGCATACGGTGCATTCCGACCATTCGGAAAACGGGTTTCAAAACTACCACTACGAATTTGAAGACAACGCATTTCCGTTCCATACCTGGTTGCGCCTGTACGACAATGAAAATCATGATTTTCTGGACATTACGGAGAAGCTGTACCGGGAATATCAGCTGCACAGGAATCATTACAAGGAAGTTGTAGAGCACCTTTACAATATTCTTTTTTATTATCTGGTTTCTTTTGCGGACGAACGGAAAAATCCGCCCTATGTGGAGTTTGCCGTCAATGAAATTGTCAGCAATTTTTCAAATCCGTTCTACGATTTTTCCGCAACGCAGGAAAGAATACCGATGAATGCGGATTATTTTCGCAAGCTGTTTTCTGCATCTGTCGGCATGTCCCCGACGCGTTATCTGAATTCCATGCGCATTGATTACGCAAAGCGGCTTTTGCATTTGCGCTCCCGCTCTCATTTGACTGTACAGGAGATTGCATGGATGTCCGGATTCCGGGATCACCTGTATTTTTCACGTGTGTTCAGGAAGAGCACAGGAATGTCCCCGAAGGAATGGACCTGAAAAAACGAAAAAGGCAATGGCTTCCTTTTTTGGGGGAAAACCATTGCCTTTGATTGTTATTCCTGCATATGCTTCTCGTCTTTTGGTTTTAAGGAGGCGAGCGCCTCATAAATGCTTTTGATCGGGATCATGCGGATACCGGCAATTTCCGTCTTGTTTTTTTCGATATTGCGGTAGGGAATCAGTGCGCGGGTAAATCCGAGGCGAGCCGCCTCCCGCACGCGTTGGTCAAGGTTGGTAACGGCACGGATTTCTCCCGCCAATCCCAACTCGCCGATGGCAATCAGATCATCCGGCACGGCGCGGTCCGTAATCGAGGAAACCAGAGAGAGCGCAATCGCAAGGTCGGAATCCGGTTCGTCCAGGCGCAGACCGCCGATGACATTCAGATAGACGTCATTTTGCCAGAATTTCAACCCCAGACGCTTTTCCAGTACCGCAAGAATCATGCACATCCGGTTGTAGTCCACGCCATTGGTGGCACGGCGCGGTGCGGGAAATGCCGTCTGGGAAACCAGTGACTGGATTTCTGCGATGATCGGTCGTGTACCCTCCATGGTACATACGGCACAGCTTCCCGATACATTGACCGGCCTGCCTGCCAGCAGCATTTCGGAGGGGTTGACGACCTGTGCAAGACCGATATCGGTCATTTCAAATACGCCGATCTCATTGGTCGACCCGTAACGGTTTTTCACGGCGCGGATAATGCGGTAGGTTTGCCGCCGTTCTCCTTCGAAGCAGAGCACCGCATCCACAATGTGTTCAAGCACCTTGGGACCGGCAATTCCGCCCTCTTTGTTGACATGTCCCACAATCAGCATGGAGATGCCTGCCGATTTCGCACGGTTAATCAATGCCATTGCGGCTTCGCGCACCTGCGTTACGCTGCCGGGGGCGGAATTGATTTTTTCACACCACATTGTCTGTATGGAGTCCACAATCACAAAATCCGGCTGCACTTTTTCGGTTTCCGCCAGAATACGTTCTATGTTGGTTTCGGTCAGGAGAAACAGATTATCCCCGTGCACTCCAAGACGGTCGGCGCGGAGCTTGAGCTGTCCGCCGGATTCCTCGCCGGAAACATAGAGCACACGCCGGGTTTTGCCGAGAATTTCGGAGATCTGCATCAGAAGGGTGGATTTCCCGATGCCGGGTTCGCCGGAAAGAAGAACCACGGAGCCATGGACGACGCCGCCGCCGAGCACCCGGTCAAGCTCGGAAAGACCGGTCGCGGAACGCATATAGTCGGGAACGGAGAGGGAAGAAAAGGGCTGGGCAGGGTTATTGTCCGAGAGCGGCATCAGGGAGGTCCGGCGCGGTGCCGAAGCCTCACTTGGCACGGGCGCCTCGACTTCCTCGGTAAAGGAATTCCATGCGCCGCAGTTCGGGCATTTGCCAAGCCATTTTGCCGTCTTGTAGGTGCATTCTGTGCAGATGAAAAAAGATTTGACCCCTTTCATCTTTCATTGTCCCCCTCTTCCAGAAGTCCGGCACGCGCAAGTTCCGAGAGGTGTTCATAGGCATCCAGAATGGTTTGCGCATCGTATTTCGCCAGTGCATAGCGCAGGTCTGCCGGGCATTGTTGCGGGAGCGGCATGGAAAGAAACTGTGCCATTTGTTTTTCCGGTCCGTGCAGCCGCACGGAGGAGTCCTTACATTTCAGCATTTTGATATTTCCTTTGTTTTTTTGTCAATCATTTATTTTTACGGCGTTCCCCGGAAAGCGATAAGCCAGGTGTCAGTCCGCCATAGGGGGACGGTGGTGCGCACGATTGCTGTCTTTGCGCGGTTTGCCGGCAAGCGCCCCCAATACTTCCGTCAGAATCAATCCCACACGGAGGAGAATCGCAACCGGAACACTGCTGTGCAATCCCCACTCACGGCTGCCGCTGAAGCAAAGCGAGAGGAGCAGCTGACAGAGCAGTAGCAATATGCCGCCGATCAGTCCGCAGAAAAAGGCGCTTGTGTCCTTTCCGCATTGCCGTACCGTCAGAATGCCGCCGATAAAAGCGGTCAGTGCCGCCGCACCGACGGAGAGCGGGGGGGCATAGGCATCCGGATCCGGTGTTGCATAGGCAATCGCCGTGCAGATGCCGAGCAAAATCGCACCGACTGCCAGAACGATGGGAAATGCACGCAGGGCGGCGGGAAAAATCGGGCGCTCCGTCTTTTCTTTGGTTGCCCGTGCCGTCGGGTGCGGAATCAGGGAACGGTTATTTTTTGCGGGATGCTTTTGAATCGTATTCATAAATGACCTCCGACAGAAATATTGGAAAACAGTACCAATATATGCCGCCGGAGGTCGGTTTATGAGATCTGCGGTTTCTGGTAAACCGACAAATGCATTATTTTGCGTCTTCAGCCTTTACGTCAATGCGGCTGACTGCCGTTTTCAGAAAACGGATGCGGGTGCGGTCACGTGTGGTTTCCAGCACAAAGGTCTCTTCCTTGATGCTGACAACCTTGCCGATGATTCCGCCGATGGTGGTGACTTCATCTCCGACCTGGAGATTGTTGCGCATTTCGTTTACCTGTTTTTCCTGCTTTTTCTGGGGACGAATGCCCGCAAAGTAAAAGACTGCGACGACCACAACGATCATACCGACTGTCAGCCAGATATTGCCGGCGCCGGTGAGTAAAATAGCTGCTGCCATAATTATCCTCCGATTTTTACGATTCAATACAATTCATTATACACGATCCCTTGCCGGATTGCAAGGGGCGGGTGTAAAAATTTTCAATTTGTTTTTATTTGCCCGTTATATCGTGTCCCTGTAGTGCGCAAAGTGCCTGCCGCATGGGTGCGGCAGGCACAAAGGGGAATACATGGTCAGCGCGAAAGCACAAATTCTTCGCCGGCGGTCAGTGGATATTCTTTTCCGCCGTACAGCAGTGTACCACCGCTTCGCGTTGCAAGGACACGGATCTCCTTGCGGTCCATCCGGACAGTAACGCTGTCTTCGCCCGGCAAAGGGACCGTTCCTTCCATGTGTGTGTACATGCCGCAGTTCGGGGCAACGGCAAATGTTTTGTATCCGATGTCGGTCGGGTATACGCCGAGGCAATACCGTCCGAGCAGATAGATCGGACCCGCTCCCCACGCGTGACACAGGGAACATCCGTACTTCATGCCGTACATGCCGTAATGTTCGATCCCTTTGTGCTCCGGAATGTACTGCTCCCAGACAGAAGTTGCGCCGAGATCCAGCATGCCGCCCCAGTAGGATTCGATCTTTTTCTGCACGGTGCGCAGATCTCCCATACGGGCACGTGCGCAAAGCTCAAAAAACGCAAAATACGGGGTGGTAATGGCGGTAATGTTGTCATTGTTCAGGACGTTGCGCAGAATTTTGCGTGCGCGGCGTTCGGGTACAAAGTCAAACAGAATCGCAAAAATATTGGGATGCCTTGTGACATGCTCGGCGCCGGGGTGTACGCAATCAATGAATGCACCGCGTTCTTCACGCCAAAAATCACGCATAATCCGCTTTTTCAGCGCCGTCGCAGAGACGATATAGCCGTCTCCATCCGTTCCGCATACGGCACACAGCTCTGCCATTGCATACTTGGTCCGCCAATACAAAATCTGTTCAGCGGCAAGCGGGGCGGATTTGTCCATATCCGACCAGTCGATGAAAATCCAGTCGCCATCCCGTTGGCAGACATAATCGTTTTCGTCGGTTCTGCCGGCAAGGAAACGGTAGAGCGTAAGAAAACGGTCAAAATAGGTGCGGATGAATGCTGCGTCGCCGGTTGTTTTATAATACTCTGCGGCGCCGATCAGAAGATACATGGTGTAATCGGTAATGGTGTTGATATGCTGTTCATATGGCGGCTTCCCGAGCAGGACAATGATTGTGCGCTTTGTGATTTCCGGGTCAAAGTACAGGTAGTTGTTTGCCATATAGGATTGGAATGCGTCACCGGACCAGACCCACCTGTCGCGCTTGATGCCGTCCAGATAAAATTCGCGGGAATTGAGGTGGAACGTATAAGCGCACATGTCATAAATCTGCGCAACCTTCTTTTTGTTGCAGGAGAAGGATGCCCGGTCCTGTAGCGGCAGATACTCGTATTCCGCACGGATATGTACCGGCGTATCGGATACCACGTACAGATACCGGAGCGCACGCGGAATCAGGGAATAGCTTGTCTGACCGCTGCAACGTTCAAATACCAACGCTTCCTTGATATCCAGGGCTTCCTCGCGCGATTCTCCGTATACCAGCAGGATCTCTTTTTGCGAATCGGCACCTTCCAGTGTGATACGGCAGAAGGTCTCCTTTCCGTAGTCATAGAGCATTCCGCCGTCGACTTTTTCGGTCATTACCGGCGTCAGAGGCAGATAGGAAAATGCAAATACGGCGGGGTCGTCCGTTTCACTTTCATAGAGCGGTCGGTCGCCGCAGGGAACTGCCTTTCCCGCCGCATGATTGGCTATCCAGGTGTGGTCCGTGATAAGGTGAGGGCTGTCGATGTACAAAGCGGGGAAAGTGTGCACCTCTATGAGGTTGACAAAGACGTCATGTTCACCGGGAGCTACCGTTACCGTGTCGCCGATGTTGTAACGTCTGCCGTCCAGAGTCAGGTATCCGGTCCCTTTGGCGTGCGCACGGAAAGTAAAAGCTTCCGGCGCACTGAAGTGCTTCAGAAAATTGACGTTCGGATACGGGGCGCTGAGTGCCCAGAAAGTCGGCAACTGAATGCCGAATTCAATACGGCGACTGTGCAGGAGAATGCTGTGATACAACTCAAAGTCGCCGTTGTACCAAATCCAATGTCCGCCCGCCATCGGTTTATTGGTCGTTGCAGGGCTTGTATTCGCCCATGCAGGGTGCACCGTCCGGAATTTCGTAACCCAGGTCGGCAGGTTTTGCCCAATAAACAGCATTGGTCAGAATGCGCTGTACATAGGGGTTATAGTAGGAGCGGCAGTATTCATGACCGGGCTGGAAATAGAACACTCTGCCCGCGCCGCGCAGATAGCAGACGCCGGATCGGAAAATATAACCGTCCTCATACCAGGATCCGAACACTGTGGCATCCGGCTGCGGAATATAAAACGGTTCCGCATACAGTTCTTCAAAAAGTGTGAAATGATCCGGGATTCCCGCCGCAATGGGGTGAGAGGGCAGCAGATTCCAGACGATCTCTTTCTGATCACGTCCCCAGGAAAGGTTGCCGTTGGTGCCTACTACCTGACGGAATACTTTCGAGTGATGACCGGAATGCATCACGATCAATCCCATTTTTCCCGTGTACACACGCTGACGGATTTTTTCTACCAGCGCATCATCCACTTCATGGTGAGCGACATGTCCCCACCACATCAGCACGTCGGTATTGTTCAGCACCTCGTCCGGCAGTCCCTGCTGCGGGTCGTCCAGCGCGGCAAGGCGCACTTCAAGATCGGGCTGCTTGTCCAGAAATTCCTTGATACACCCGTGAATTCCGTTCGGGTAGATGGCGCGACACGCTTCCTCTGCTCTCTCGTGCCGATATTCATTCCAGATTGTTACTTGTAATTTTTTCATACTGAATACTCCTTTCAGTGTAATGCAATTTCATTATAAATTGCGTCCGCGGAATTGTCAAGAGGAAAAGCAAAAAAAGAGAACTGCAAGCGGGGACGCGGCATATGGATGGGGAATCGGCGGATTTTTTTGTGCGGGCTGTGCAAATGGCGATCTGTTTTTTGGGGGGAGAATGTCTGGTTTCTTTCGGAAGGCGGTCAGAATTTCACGGTAAGTTCATAATGGGATTGTATAATAATTGCCAACATGAAAAGAAAATGATTGGGATATTCCACCAAAACGAACGGTAGTGGATGTAACAGCAGTCAGAAAATCGGAGGAACTATGTCGGCTTTTATCGGGATTGATCTTGGAACCACAAATTCCTGCGTGGCGGTTATGGAGGGTGGTGTACCCGTCGTAATCCCCGGGACGGACGGTGCGCGGACAACCCCTTCTGTGGTTGCGTTTTCCAAGCGCGGGGAACGCCTTGTCGGAAATCCGGCAAAGCGTCAGGCGGTGACCAATGCCGCAAGAACCGTTTCTTCCTTCAAGCGGGATATGGGAACTGACTACACGTTGAAGGTCGACGGACGGGTTTACACACCCGAAATGCTTTCCGCAATGATTCTTGCAAAACTGAAAAAAGATGCGGAGGCGTATCTGGGTGCCCCGGTGACTGACGCGGTGATTACGGTCCCTGCCTATTTTACAGATGCACAGCGGCAGGCAACCAGAAATGCCGGACAGATTGCCGGATTGCATGTTTTGCGTATTATCAATGAACCGACGGCTGCGGCGCTCGCCTACGGTCTAGACCGGGAAGAACGTCAGAAGATTCTGGTCTATGATTTCGGCGGCGGCACATTTGATGTTTCGGTACTGGAGGTGGATCACGATGTGATTCAGGTGCTTGCCAGCTGTGGAAACAATCATTTGGGCGGAGACGATTTTGATGACCGTATTGTGCAATACATCGTCGACACCTTCCGGAAAAGTACGAAAATTGATCTGAGCAAAGACGTTTGCGCCATGCAGCGTGTGCGTGAAGCGGCGGAAAAGGCAAAGATTGAACTGTCCGGTATGAGCATGACAACGGTGGTTTTGCCGTTTATCGCACAGGATAAAAACAGGGCGGTGAATCTGGAGATGCCGCTGACGCGCGCGACCTTCAATGAGCTGACGGCAGATCTTGTCGAGGCAACCCGTGCACCGGTTGAACAGGTACTGCGGGATGCCGGAATCTGGGTGTCCGATCTGTCCAAGGTTCTGCTTGTCGGCGGCTCCACCAGAATTCCTGCCGTGCAGAAGTTGGTTGCAGACATGACAGGGAAAGAGCCGTACAAAGGGATCAATCCGGACGAGTGTGTTGCAATAGGAGCCTCTTTACAGGGCGGGATTCTTGCAGGGACGGTCAAGGGACTTTTGCTGTTGGACGTTATGCCGCTTTCGTTGGGAGTGGAAACCGCAGGAGACCGGTTTGCGAAAATCATTCAGCGGAATACAGCGATTCCGATTACACGAAGCGAGATGTTTACCACCAGTACCTCGTTCCAGAACGCGGTGGATATTCATGTTCTGCAAGGCGAGCGGGCGCAGGCGTCCGCCAATAAGTCGTTGGGCAGATTTCGCCTCTCCGGTATTCGGAGGGAGCCTGCCGGCGTGCCGCAGATCCGCGTGGCATTTGACGTGGATGCGGATGGAATCGTCCATGTTTCCGCGACCGATGTCGATACGGGAAAGCGACAGGAAATTGTCATCCGTGATGCATCCGGAATGTCCCCGGAAGAGGTGGAACGTGCAGTTGAGGATGCCAAACGCTATGCAAAGCAGGACGCGGCGCGTTGCGAAGAATTCGCGGCAAGAGAACGTGCAGGCGTGCTCCTGACGCAGGCAAACGCACGGATGCATGCTGACAAAAGTGAAAAGAAACGCCTCCGCGATGCCGTCAGGGCAGTGGAGAAGGCGCTCGGAAAGAGGGATTGCACAGCGCTTTGCAAGGCATGCGATGTATTGGAAGCGCTTCTATCCGTATCATAACAGGGCTGTATTGGAGGTGATAAAATGAGGGATCCGTATACCGTGTTGGGCGTGACGGCGGAAGTGTCGGACGATGAACTGCGCAGCGTTTATCTGCGTCTGGCACAGCAAAACCACCCGGACCGTAATCAGGGACGCGAAGAGGCGGGCGCGCGGATGAAGGAGATCAATGCCGCCTACGAGCAGATTCTTGATTGGCGAAAAGGAAAGAACATCCATACCGGGTTTTCGCCGGAAGGGGAGGCGCTGTCAGCGGACGGAAGCACTTTTTCAGGTGTGCACAAACGCATGGCGCACGGTTTCTACATTGTTGCGGTGGTGCTGTTGATACAATTGCTGGTTTCTTCTTTTTACTACTGGCAGATTTGGCGCAATCTCGCCACGGATGAACTTCACAAAGGCGGGCATTCGGCTGTTCTTGCACAGAAGACAGAGGACGGTTCGCAGGAACAAAAACCGTTTCGTGAACGGCAGGAGGCAGGAAGAGGGCGCAGGTAAAAAGAACCGGCGGTACGGGTTAAAGATCGGGCAGAACACGCATGAACAATGCAACCGAAAGCAGATGCACCGGATAAAAAAGATAAAATGTATATTGCAGGGCACGTTTTCCCACCACAGAGTGAGGAAACGTGCTCTGTTTGTCGCTGCAGAGCAAAATAAACGGCAACGCAAGGAAAGCGAACAGCGCGCGCCCGGCAATGTGATCCGGCGTACATGCGGAAACCATCGCCGAGAATGCCTCCGCAGGGGAAGCACCGCTTTTTAGCAATCCGCCGGCAATGGCACCGCATTCACGGGCTGAAAACAGGAAAAGTACCGTTCCCAAAGGAACCGGACGTCGGCAAAACAGTCCCATTCCCATAATCAGGAGAACGCCCCATCCGCCGTAGTCCGTATGTAGCCACTCTGCACAAAGAATGAGGGGAATGCAGCATACCAGACCGCACAGGGCGGCGAGATCTTCGGAAAAGTTCCGCTTTTGCGTCAGAAACGCGGGAATCTGATCCAGGCAGAAAAGCGCGCACAATCCAAGGGCAAGCGTAAAGAGCACATTGATGCTTCCGGGGGCATAAACCGTTCCGGAAAAGCATAGATTGTACGGAACTTCGGACAGGATCCCGCAAAGGAAGAGACGTGCAAGATAACGCCGCTTGCTGTGTGTATGGTGATAACCCTGTGCCAGGAGAAAGGCAAACAACGGGAAGGAAATTCTGCCGACGGAGCGCAGAACGATGTACAGCGTGCCGTCGGTAAAGACGCCGATGTGATCCGCAAGCATACAGATACAGGCAAGAATTTTCAACAAAACCGGGTACATGTCATGTTCGCCTCCTTTCCTTTGCACCATTTTACCACAAACCGGTGACAGATGCAATCCCTATGGCAATTCTTTCCTGCCCGCAATTCTGACCGATTGTGCGGGAAACCCTTTACAAAGTCGGAGAAATATGGTATAATACGAAAAATTAAGTCGAAAAAGGAGAAACCGTTATGAAGCATGTGAGAATCACGGCGGCAATTCTGGTCGTTCTCGCAATTCTTCCGCTCACTGCCGTTTTGGCGTGGGCAGGGACAGAGACGGCTTTGCCGGTGGAATATCCAACCTGTTATCAGCAGACGGACAAGCGCTGGGCAGACAAGGAGCTGATCGGACCGAACGGATGCGGTCTGATTTCACTGGTGAATGCGGTACACTACATAACAGGAAATTTTATTGATCCCGTTCCCCTGGCGATTTATGCGCATGAAATCGATGCGTATAACGGTTCGGTGGGCGGCGGTACGGCGCGCTGGGTGCTGTACGGCAACCTGAAAAATTATGAAGAAAAATACGGATTTCGGGTCGACAATGCCGGCAAGGATGCAGGTGTAACCAACAAGGCGTTTATTGAACACCTGGAGCAGGGCGGTGTGGCAATCTGCCATGTATATGGGCACTTTATTGCCATCATGGATTACGACCCGCAAAACAACACCTATCTGGTTTACGATTGCGCGGCGAATCTGCAGAAACGTTTTTCTTACCCGCGCGCCACATGGCTGACACAGGCAAAGTTGACCAAAAGCCAGTATATGACTGTCGACTGGTGGTGCCTGCTGTCTGCCACAAAGGTTGCGAGAAACAGCTTTGACGGCGGAACCTCTGCCATCAATCGCGAAGCAACCGGGACGGTTTGCGCACGGGCGGGCGAAAAGGCATCCCTTAGCGGAACCGTGTCGCATACGGACGGCGTTGAATCGGTTTACTGCACGGTGGATTATGATTTCTCAAAGGAGTATCCGTTGCAGGCGGAAAAAACAGAAGACGGCGTCCGGTATACCGGTTCTCTTGAAACGGAAGGGTTTGGGATGGGAGAACACCTGGTGCGCATTACGGCACGCACCGCAAAAGGCGGACTTTCGGACATTGCGGAGATCAGCCTGCGTCTGGATGACGGCGAGGGTGGATATGATGCGCAGACAGGACGTCTGCATGTCAATATGTCGGGATATGCGGGGCAGAGCAATGTCTATGCGGCGTCCGACAAAGGTGCGGTGCATGCGGCGCATTTTCGCACGGAGCCCGGAGCCTGCCTGTCATTGGGACGTTTTGATTTATCGGGTTACGAGGCAGTGATTGTCCGTTACGCCACCACATCCGGGTATGCAGCGACCGTTGGCGGAGTTACAGCACCCATCGGGTTGAAAAGCGAGGCGATTTCTTACGGCAAACGCGGTCAGGAACCTGACCGGACGGCGGAGATTGCCGCATCTGTTCTGGAGGACGGCACGGAAGGAGGTTGGGCAGATGTGAGGGAAGCGGTATTGGATCTGCGGAATGTTCACTACAGCGGCCCGCTTTATCTGAGCGCTTACAGCCAAAGCAACCGGTATCAGGCGGTGGTCGAACTGATTTTCTGCGAAAAATATGATTTCCCCGAAACGGATGATACGGAAACAACCGCCCAGCCCGCAACCGACGGAACCGAGCAGGGGGGAACGGAAACAGCAGAGATTACCACAGCGGTTGCGGCGAAGGACAGTGAAGGCGGAACGGAAACACAGGCACAGACGGAAGCTCCGAAAACAGGCGGTTGTGCATCCGTGCTCGGTGCGGGAGCGGTTATTGGCGTATTCGGAATTGCTGCAATTGCAGTCTGCAAAAGGAGACGTGAGGATGGACGCACATAAAGAGCGCGGAATGCGGGCAGCGGCGTATTTTACTGCCGGGTATAATTGCGCGCAGGCGGTGGTGCTGGCATTCGGTGATGTGACCGGATGGGATGAAAAAAGCGCCGCGGCGCTGTCATCAGCGTTCGGCGGCGGTATGGGAAGAATGCGGGAGGTATGCGGCGCGGTGTCCGGAATGCTTTTGGTTCTCGGCACGGTGCGTGATGCCTGTGATCCGACAGATCGGGCTGCGAAGGCGGCGCTGTATCATGAGGTGCAGACACTTGCGGCAGCATATCGGGAGAAGAACGGCTCCATCATTTGTCGGGAACTGCTTGCCGGTGTTCCCGTCGCGACAGGCGGAGAGCCGGAGGACCGCACACCGGCATACTACAAAAAACGCCCCTGCGCGGAATATGTTGCGTTTGCGGCGGAATTGCTCAGCCGCCATCTGGAGCAACAGCAGGGAACGTGATGATTATTTCGGAAGGGTAAAGTCTGCAACGGGCTTTACCCTTTTTGGTGTTTCTTCGCATTTTGCTTTAGGGACTTGTTTTTTGTACCCTGTCGGTTCGTTTAGCGCCCTTAACATATCCGATAACGCTTATTTGTTTTTGTTGTCTGTTTCATGGTCGGAATTCTGATATGCGCGATTTTCTACATACGCCATCATGCGGTTATACAGCACAACATAGAACAGTACGGCAAGTAAACCGCCGACCGCGCCCAAAACCGGAAGTATGTCATTGCCTCGTGTTTTTGATGTCAGCAATACCATAATACCAATCCACGCTACGGCGCATAAAACAAATGTTGCAATATGTTCGCGCAACCACTTTTTCTTGAAAAATGTAATTTTCTCTTTCAGTGTAAAGGTGCTGTTATTCAGCGCGGTAACGAGATTATCGTCGGCAGCTTTCTTAAAGTCTTCCGCTCCAAGCCGTTCTCCGACTATGATCTCGTTAATGCTTACGCCAAATTCTTTTGAAAGCAGCGACATCATTTCAACGTTGGGCATATAGTTGCCGTTCTCCCAGCGCGAAATTGTTTTGTTGGTCACGCAAAGTCTCTCCCCGAGTTGCTCTTGCGTCATGCCTTTTTCTTTCCGCAAAGCGGCGATAAATTTTCCTGTTTTTATTTGATTCATTCTTCTCACCTCGAAGAATATTATAGCATGTTTTTCGTAAAAATGCTTCCCCATAAATGGCGAATTGTTACCCACAAACAGCGAAACACCTTTTCGTATTGTCCTCAATGAAAGTTTTCCGTTACTCGTTCTAATGTTTTTACTACTATGGTTGGAGTTTGAATTTCTGACTCTCCGTCAAAAAAACGGAGCAC
>FR890439.1:1270-5290 GCA_000433415.1 Clostridium sp. CAG:448 | reverse complement strand
GGGGCTGACAGGGGATCCCGATGCCGTTTTCGGATCGGACTTTGACCCGGATTGCGTCAATCATCAGGGAACTTACACGTTTACTGTCGTCAGCGGGGGGAAAGAGCAAAGAATCCAGCTGAAGGTCAGGGATACGGTGGCGCCTGTGGGCGTGGTCAACGCACGTACCTATTTTGCCGTCGGCGCAACTCTCCCCGATCCGGTGGAATGCTTTGCCTCGGTGAATGAAGCGGATTCTTATACTGCCGAATATATCAAAAAGCCGGAGCACATAGACTCGCTGGGGGACTATGCCGTGCAGGTGCGCCTGACCGATGCGGCGGGCAACCGTTCGCCCGTGTATGACGCGGTGCTGACGCTGATCTATGATAAGGAGCCGCCGCAAATCCACGGCGCACAGGATCTTGTCATTTATACTGGAGAAGCCGCGGCTTATGAAAAAAATATCCGTCTGACGGATAACTGTGCCGGGAAAATTCGCCTGACTGTGGACTCCTCCAAGGTCAATAACACGGTTCCGGGGACCTATCCGGTTGTCTATACCGCGACGGATGCCGCAGGGAATCAGACAACGTGCAGCGTCAAGGTGCATGTTTACGCACAGTCGGTCAGTACGGAATTGCTGAATCAGAAGTTGGATGCGGTGCTGGCGACCATTGTTACGCCGCAGATGGACAGAGAGGCACAGTGCAGAGCGGTCTATGCTTATGTACAGGACCGCATTGCCTATGCGGGGACAGCGGAGAAAAAGGACTGGGTCGCCGCGGCATATGACGCACTGTTTGTGACCGGCAGCGGGGACTGCTACAGCTATTTTGCCGCCGCAAAGGCGTTTTTGGAACGGTTGGGAATTCCGAATATGGACATCCAACGCACGCCCGGACTTGTACAGGAAACGCATTATTGGTCCTTGGTGAACATCGGCACGGATGCCGCGCCGCGCTGGTACCACTTTGACTGTACGCGTCTGACCTCGTCTTACAAGGTCAGCGGGTGCCTTCTGACGGATGCCCAGGTGCGTGCGTATGACAAATGGCGTGCCGGCTCCTACTTCCGTGCCTACGATACGACGCTGTATCCGGCAAGCGCGACTGCGATCATTACACCGATTTCGGAGCTTGGGCCGTATCTGCAATGAGCGGCAGAAACAGCCACAAAAAGGGAGTATTTTGCATATGAGAACCAATATTTTGCAGTATCTGGAGGAAACCGTCCGTCGCTGTCCGGACAAAGCGGCGTTTTCCGACGGAGAACATACACTGACATTTCTGGAGCTGTATGACCGCGCCTGCCGCATCGGTTCGGCGCTCAGTCACAAGGGTGTGAGAGGAAAATCGGTGATGGTGCTGATGGATAAAACGCCGGAAGCGATTGCCGCGTTTTTCGGGATTATCTATGCTGGCGGTTTTTACGTTGCACTGGATGTAAAAACACCGGCACAGCGCGCCCGGATGATTTTTGACACTGTCGGGGCGGCGCACATGGTCTGCAGTGATAACCATCTGAAAACGGCAGAGGCACTGCACTTTTCCGGTGAGGTGATGACGGACAGTGCCCTTGCCGGAGAACCGGTCGACGGTCAGGCGCTGAGCGAGGTGCGTAACGGGCAGTTGGATATCGACCCGATCTACGTCGTTTTTACCTCCGGGTCAACCGGTGTCCCTAAAGGGGTTGTTGCCTGCCACCGTTCCGTGATTGATTACACGGAGGCGTTGTGTGAGGCGGTTCCGTTTGACGCGGATACCGTGTTCGGTAACCAGACACCTCTGTATTTTGACGCACCGTTGAAAGAAATCATGCCTACGATCAAATACGGCGCCACGACCTATCTGATTCCGCAAAGAAACTTTCTGTTCCCGGTAAAGCTGTGCGAATTCCTGAATACCCACCGCATCAATACGATCTGTTGGGTGGTTTCCGCATTGACCATGATTTCTTCTCTGGGCGCTTTGGATAAGAATCCGCCGAAATATCTGCGGCTTGTGTGTTTCGGGAGCGAGGTTTTTCCGCGTCCGCAGTACAATCTGTGGCGTGAGGCAATGCCGCATGTTGCCTTCTTCAATCTGTACGGACCGACGGAAGCGACGGGCATGTCCTGCTATTGGCGGGCCTACCGCTCGCTGGATCCGGCTGACCGCTCGCTGGATCCGGACGAGCCGATTCCGGTCGGACGCCCGTTCCGGAATACGGGAATTCTGCTTTTGCGCGATGACGTCAGCGAGGCACCTGCGGGAGAGATCGGCGAGATCTGCATCCGCGGCACCTGCGTGACACTGGGATACTATGCCAATCCGGAGAAGACCGCCGAGGCGTTTGTGCAGAACCCGCTGAATCATGCCTACCCGGAGCGGATTTACAGGACCGGCGATATGGGAAAATACAATGCGCACGGAGAGCTGGTGTTTCTGAACAGGCGCGATTCGCAGATCAAACATATGGGACATCGGATCGAGCTTGGAGAGATTGAAGCCGCCGCGGCAACATTGCCGGGGGTGACGCGTGTATGTTGCGTGTATGATGAAATCAAAAAACGCATCGTGCTGTTCTATACCTGTGCGAAAACGGAACGGGAGCCGATGGCGCAACTGCAGACGATGCTGCCGCGCTACATGCTGCCGGCGCTCTGCATTGCGCTGGATAAAATGCCGCTGACGCCGAACGGCAAGCTGGACAGACGCGGATTGCGGCTGCGTGCAGAGAATACATAATGCCGAAAGTGTCCCGCCCGGTGTTGACAGAGGCGGCGGGTTGTGCTAAAATGATAACCGCTCGTCCGTGCGGTTTGCCCTGCGCGGAGACGGATGTAAGAGAAAGGAATCGATATGGAAAAGCTTTTGAAGATATTGCGGGAATTGCACCCGGACGTGGATTTTTCTACGGAATCCGGACTGATTGAGAACGGAGTGCTGGACTCTTTGGATATCGTCACGCTGGTCACGGAGATCAATGAAACATTTGACGTATCCATCCCGGCGGATGAGATTGTGCCGGAGAATTTCGATTCGGCAAAAAGCATTTATGCGTTGATCGAACGGTTGGACGAGGATTGATTTTCGGATATGGCGTTTGCGTCTTTGTCTTTCCTTGCGTTTCTTTGCGTGGTGCTTTGCCTGTATTATCTGGTGCCGCGCAAATGGCAGTGGGGATTTCTTCTGGTTGCGAGCTTTTGCTTCTACGCGCTCTCCGGTGTATTCAGCCTGGCGGTTCTGCTTGTTGTGACGCTTCTGACCTTTCTTTTCGGCAAACGGCTTTCCCGGATGCAGGAGAGAGAAGCGGCATTTTTGGAGGCAAACCGTGCGTCCATGACCAAGGAGGAGCGAAAAAAGAGTAAAGCGGAATGGAAAAAGCGGCGGGATCGCGTTTTGTTTGCGGCGCTGGTGACGGTTTTCGGCGTGTTGCTGGCAGATAAGCTTGCGGAACGTTTTCTGATGCCGGTGTGTGCCGATTTGATGCCGGCGCCGGTGATGCTTCTGCTGCAGCGCATCAACCTTCCTTTTGTAAAGCCCACGCTTGGGAATGCGTTCCTGTCGGTGATGGGAATTTCCTATTTTGTGTTTATGGCTGCGGGGTATCTGATTGATGTCAACCGCGGCAAGGTGCGGGCGGAAAAGAACTTTTTCCGGCTGTCGCTGTTTCTGACCTTCTTTCCGCAGACGGTGCAGGGACCCATCGGGCGCTTTTCGGAATTGGAGGAGCAGCTCTTTGCACCGCATCGGGCGGCGTGGGAGCCGATTTCACGCGGCTTTCTGCGGATGCTTTGGGGATTTTTCAAAAAACTGGTCATTGCGGACGCCATTGCGCCCGTGATCGGAAAACTGACCGGAGGAGTCGAATATACAGGCGGCTTTGTTCTTCTTGCCGCTGTTCTGTATACCGCACAGATTTACGGTGATTTTACGGGCGGAATCGACATCACCATCGGTATTGCGGAGATGATGGGACTCCGGTTGTCGGAGAATTTCCGCCATCCGTTTTCGTCCGTGTCGCTCAAGGAATACTGGAACCGTTGGCATATCACCA
>FR890439.1:0-1262 GCA_000433415.1 Clostridium sp. CAG:448 | reverse complement strand
GCATATCACCATGGGCGCGTGGTTTACCGACTATCTGTTTTATCCGCTGTCCGTCAGCAAACCGATGCAGAAGCTTTCCAAGAAAAGCAGGGAAAAGCTCGGAAATCCGATCGGCAGGCGCGTGCCGGTTTATCTTGCTACGGCGCTGACATGGTTTGCCACCGGCGTCTGGCACGGATTGCGTTGGAATTTTATCGTGTGGGCAATGCTGAACTGTGCGGTTCTGTTGATCTCGCAGGAGTGCGAGCCTTGGTACAGGCGTTTCCATGCGCGCTTTCCCGGTGCGAAGGAGCATCCCGTTTACCGCGCTTTCTGCCGCGGACGTACCTTCCTTTTGGTTGGTTTTCTGCGCCTGTTTGATATTTATGCGGATGTGCCCACGACCTTTGCGAGAATCGGTTCGGTGTTTTGCGTGTTCAATTTCGGCACGGTCGCGGGATCTTTGTTCTCACTCGGGGTATCTATGCCGGCGTTTCTGGCGTTTTTGGCGGCAGTCGCAATTGTGTGGACGGTCAGTAAGGCGGGAGAAAAGCATGATGTGCGCAGTGTGCTGACGGCGCGTCCTGCCGCATATGCCGCGGTGTGTGCATTGTTGGTCTTTGTCATCCTGGTATTCGGTGCGTACGGTATGGGTTATGATGCATCGCAGTTTATTTACGGGGGGGCAAAATTCAAATGAACATAAAGGTAAAAAGACTGGTCGCGATTCTTTGTGCGCTTCTTCTGCTGGGCGTTCTGCTTGCCTTTGCGCAGGCATTGCTTTTGCCGAAATACATGAGCGATGAAAAAAAAGAAGGCGCGCTTGCCGCAGAGTATTACACTTACGCAGGCGGACATGACGTACTCTTTTTGGGGGACTGTGAGGCATATGAAACCTTTGTGCCGGCGGTGCTTTGGAAAGAAACCGGTCTGACGTCCTACGTGCGCGGCGGACCGCAGCAGTTGGTATGGCATTCCTATTACACGCTTGCGGATACACTGCGCTACGAAACTCCGCAGGTGGTTGTTTACAACGTGCTTGCGCTCAAGTACGGCGAGCCGCAGGATGAGGCGTACAACCGCATGAACATTGACGGCTTGCGTTTCTCCGGCGTCAAGCTCGATTGCATCCGCGCTTCGGTTACGGATGGTGAGAGTTTTGCTTCCTACCTTTTCCCGCTTTTGCGCTATCATGCAAGATGGAGCGAGCTTAGCGGGGAGGATTTCCGATATCTGTTCACCCGTGACCGCGTTGCCCTGGATGGGTATCTTCCCAAAACGGC
>FR890438.1 GCA_000433415.1 Clostridium sp. CAG:448 | reverse complement strand
CTTGCTTTGAGGTTATTCCTTTTTGCGGTCGTTCCGGTAAAGGAGAATTCCGGTCGCGGTGAGGAGAGCGCCGGAAATCCAAAAGGGAATGGTCTTGGGGTTATAGGTTCCGTAAATCTGAATGATGCCGCACAGGCAACTTCCCAATGCAAGGGTGATGATGCCAACGCGGTAGATTGCGCGCGTCATGGAACCCGGCGTATGCAGGCGGAACAGGCGCATCAGCAAAAGCGGAAGAACACCGCCGCACAGGGGGAACAGGCACAGGCAGATCATATACGCAGACAGAACGCCGTGGCTGTTGCACTCATAAATGAAACTGAACAGCGCGCAGAATACGGTTGCACCGCCCCAGACATACAGGTTTCTTTTCCATTGGTAATTATCGGATACAGAGGGCATCACTGACACTCCTTTCGGAAATCTTATTGCCGCCGGTGGTGGGCTTGTTGATCAGTCTGCCGTTGAAGTACATAGTGGAAGACCCGCCTCCGTCCAGGTTATAGGCGGTTTTGGCGCCGAGGTCCCGCATCAGTTCCCCCATTTCGTACAGCGTCAGTCCCCGATCGTTTTCCAGTCTGCCGTCTGAAACGACGAACACATAGTGCAGTGTGTCAATCTGTCCGATCGCGGTGCGTGGATTGCTGGAGGAGGCAATACCGACCTCTGCGGATCGGTCAACAGAGATTTCTCCGTTTTTGACCAGACCCGGTCCGAAGGAAAATACCTGCCAGGCGCCTTTATCCGCAAGTGCCTGTAAGGAGGTATCGCGTTCGCGGATGATTTCCATTTCTCCGTTTTTGTAAATAACCAGATCCTCCTGATCGCTGTTTCCCGCTCTCTCGCGGTAGATGACACCGTTCCGCAGAACATACCCGTATTTACGCGCGCCGTAAAAATCGCCGTTGACCGCCAAAACGGCGCCGGACCGCTCTGCCATGGAAGTGGTTTTCTCCGTGATATTTTCTCCGGCGGTATCGTTTGCAAAGACCGCGATCAGATAGGATGGATCCGCCAGAACCACATCCGCGATGTAAATATCCGTATCGTATGCACGGATCTGACGCAGGGTGATGTGAATGCGCCCGTCGTTATATTCGGTATCGTCGGAGATGAACTCCGGCTGTTTTGCGGTTTCCTCTGCAGGTTCCGCGGTGCAGTCGATGCTGTTACCGGAAGTGCTGTCGCCGGGAGCGGGACGCAGAGAGCCGTTCCCACCTGCCGTAGCCGGAGTTGTATTGGAACCTGCCGGCAGGAACGTGCCCTGTTCCGGGTTCGGCGGTGTTACCGGTTGGTATTCATAACGGATGACAAACGTGTCCAGTACCGTATAAGCAGTGTAGGCACAAAGCAGGATGCTGTAGACAATGATGAAAAGAAGAACGGAAACTTTCTTTTTCATTGGTGATCTCCGGGCTTTCCTTTGTTTTTTCTTTTTTTGCGGAAAATAATCATCTTCTGGATGGTAAAGTTGGTGAAGAAGAGCAGGATTTCAACCGGGAGCTTTGCCCAGAATTTGTTCCACCCCCAAATATCGATCAGAAGGTGCATGCACAGGATGTTGCAACCGAGAATACAGGCGGCGAGCAGAAAATATTCAGCCGCTTTCTTTAAGATGTTGTCACGGTTGCGGAAGACGACGTGCCGGTTCATACAGAAATTGAAAACCGAACTGATGATACGGGCAATCGATGTGGACATGCCGATGTTGACGGCGCAGAAACGGACGAAAAACAGATACAGTCCGTAGTCCAGCAAAAAACTGGAGATGGAAACGGCGATGAAGGTGATAAAATGCCGATAGATCAGATAGGAGTCGCGGAACGGGTGAAAGTGAGAGCCGCTGTTCCCGTCGATGTAAATGGTACTGATGGAAACGGATCGGATGGGAATTTTGTATTTGGGGCACGCAAGCAGGACATTCATCTCGTATTCGTAGCGGTTTCCCTCGATGCCGATCATGACCGGCAGAAGATCCGCCGAAAACGCGCGCAAGCCCGTTTGGGTATCGCGCAGGCGGACGCCGGATGCAAGCCTGTAGGCAAGCACGGTCATGGCGTTGCCGAACCGACTGCGTGCGGGGGTGTCTTTGCCGAAGGTACGCTCGCCGAGTACCAGCGTTCCGGGGTGTGCGGCGGCATCCATTGCGGTGTTCATGACGTCCGTCGCAATGTGCTGACCGTCTGCGTCCAGTGTGACAACGGTACACGGGTGCGTGACGGTTTTGACGTATTCCGCAATTTTTTCCATGCCGGTTTTCAGGGCATTTCCTTTTCCTTTGTTGACAGGGTAGGAGGTAATGTCCGCATATTGAGCCGTCTGGCGGAAAATGTCCGCATACGCATCCGTACTGCCATCGTCCACAACGAAAACACGCACACCGCGCAGATGCAGGTCCCTGGCAACCTGAACGAGATTCCGGTCCGGTTCGTATGCCGGTATCAAGCCGATTACTTCCGTATCGGTGGGTTGATTGCTCATAAATCTCTCCTTTTCGGGGATGTCATTTTCGTATCCTTCAGTATAGCATGTCTGCGGTCGGATTGCAAGTGCATTTTGTGAATTTTGCAAGCCTGCCGCCGCATTCCTGTTCGGACAACGCCGGGGAACAGTTTGTTTTCGGTCGTGGAGCTTTTTTTCAAAAGGTGTTGACTTTTGGAAGCAAATGGTATATAATATCTCCGTGTTGCAAAAAGCAAATGGCACGAAGGAGGGGCAGTGTACGGTATGGGAAAATTATTCGGAAAAATGACAAAAGATATCGGCATTGACCTGGGGACTGCCAATGTGCTTGTTTATGTCCAGGACAAGGGAATTGTCCTGTGCGAGCCGTCTGTCGTTGCGATCGACACCACAACGGACCGTGTTGTCCGCGTGGGGAAGGAAGCCGCAGACATGATGGGACGCACGCCGGAAAACATTGTGGCGATCCGCCCGCTCAAGGACGGTGTGGTCAGTCAGTATGATGTGACGCTGAAGATGTTGCAGTATTTTATCCGCCGCGCCTGCGGCAGTACCCTGTTCCCGCCGCGGGTGTTGATCTGTGTGCCGTCCGGCATTACCGAGGTAGAGGAACGCGCTGTTGTCGAGGCATCCAAGGAAGCGGGGGCGCGCAAGACCTATTTGCTGGAGGAGCCGCTTGCCGCCGCGGTCGGTGCGGGGGTGGACGTCACCAAAGCCGACGGGCAGATGATTGTGAATATCGGCGGCGGAACCACGGAGATTGCGGTGATTTCCTTTGGAGGAATTGTGGTGTCCGAGAGTATCCGCATCGGCGGCGACAAGTTTGACGAGGCAATTATGCATTATGTGCGCCGCAAGTACAATATGCTGATCGGGGAACGAATGGCGGAAACCATCAAACTGGAGATCGGCATGGTATACGACCACAGGCAGACCATGGAAATGGAAGTCAAGGGGCGTGATCTGACAGAGGGCATGCCGCAGGTGATCGTGATGAATTCCCGTGAGATGATGGAAGCGATGATGGAGCCGATCACGGCAATCTTAGACGCGATCTGTTCGGTGATTGAACGCACTCCGCCTGAACTGGTGGGGGATATTCTGCACCGTGGCATTATGATGACGGGCGGCGGCAGTAAGCTGTGGGGTCTTGACCGGCTGATCGAAAAGGTGACGGGCGTTCCGACACGTCTTGCAAAAGATCCGGAGACCTGCGTGGTACGCGGCGCCGGTAAGATGATGGAAACGATGGGCAAGCTCCCGGAGGGAATCATCAATATATCAAAGGAAAAAATGAACCGTTACTGATACGGTGGGAAAGGTTGCGATCGGAATGAACTATATTGTGGAAGGTTATCAACCCGCGCGGGTATTCCGTTTTTTTGAGGATATCTGCGCGATTCCGCACGGCTCCGGCAATGAAAAGGGCGTGGCGGACTATATTGAGGCATTTGCCAAGGCGCGCGGGTTGGAATACCTGCGGGACGAGGTCGGAAATATGTTTGTCCGCATGCCTGCAAGTGCCGGATATGAGCAGGTTCCGCCCTTGCTTTTACAGGGACACATGGATATGGTCTGCGAGAAAAACGCAGATGTCGAGCACGATTTTCTGCGTGACGGACTGGATCTCTATATTGAAGACGGTTTTCTGCGTGCGCGGGGGACAACGCTGGGCGGCGACGACGGAATTGCGGTTGCCATGATGCTGGCGGTTCTGGACGGTGAGGTGGAGAACCACCCCGAGGTGGAATGCCTGTTTACCGTCGAGGAGGAAACGGGACTTCTGGGAGCCGAAAAGTTTGACTATTCGGTCCTGCATGCGCGCCGGATGCTGAACTTGGACAGCGAAAATGAGGACGAGGTGACATGCGGCTGCGCGGGCGGCGTTCGCACGGATGTGGTCTTTTCCGGGGAAAAGCAGACATGCACCTGGGAGAGCGTCCGGCTTTCGGTGCGCGGGCTGTGCGGCGGACATTCCGGCGCCGAGATTGACAAGGGACGCGCCAATGCCAATAAGGTGATGGGCAGACTGCTGTCGCTTGCGGGGAATGCGTCCGCGTTCCGCCTGGTGGAACTGGCGGGCGGCAGTAAGGACAATGCCATTCCGCGTGAGTGCTTTGCGACGGTTGCATGCGCGGATGCGGATGCGTTTTGTCGGGAGTTTCTGACCCGCGCAGAGCAGATGCGGGGAGAATTGTGCGCGCAGGATGCCGGCTTTACCGTGAGTGCACAGCCGGACGGATGCGTACAGGAGGCGTTTTGCTCCGCGCTGACGGACGGCGTGACGGCGGTGCTGTGCTGTGCGTCGAACGGTGTGTTGGCGATGAGTCAGAATATTCAGGGGCTTGTGGAATTTTCACGGAACCTGGGCGTTGTCCGCACGGATGAAAAGGGCATTACCTGTGTCTTTTCTTCCCGTTCCGCCATTGACAGTCAGTTGGATGCCTCCATTGCCGATCTGCACACACTTGCGGCGGTTTGCGGTGGGAGTGCGCACTCCTATGCGCGCTATCCGGGCTGGAGCTACCGGAAGGATTCCGCACTGCGGGATGCTTATTTGCGTGCTTATCGGGAATTGTACGGCAAAGAGCCGTCTGTAACGGTGATTCATGCGGGATTGGAGTGCGGCATTATCAGCAATCGTGTTCCGGATATGGACATGATTTCCATCGGTCCGCTGATGCGCGCAATCCACTCGCCGGATGAGGCGCTGCATCTCGGTTCCTGCGAGCGGTTGTTCCGTGCCGTTGCCAAGGTGATTATGGCGAAGTGATTCCGATGTGCGGAAACACGCGGTGCAGACAGAGAAGGATATACAAAGCGGGGGAGATTGATTGCTCCCCCGCTTTTTGCGTATTCCGAAAGAGGGCAGGTTGTGTCCGTTTTTGTCGCACGAATTTTTGTGTACAGAGGGGAATAATTGAAAAAAACGTGTTTTTCGTATGTACAAATGCTCCAGGATATGGTATAATAGACGCAGAAAACGCCGTGATGAGAATGCGGAAAGTTTTACCGTGCAGGTTTTTCCTGCAACAGAACAGAAAAAGCGAAGGTACATAAAGGTCATGGATTTTGAGAAGAAAAAGAACAACACTGCAACGCCGCAGGAGCGCCCTGCGTTCCGCCCGGACCATTACGGTCGCCGGCAGGCCCAAAAGGCGATGACCAATACCGGGCATGCCGCAACCGCACATGATGCGGCGGCATGTGAAACGCCGGACGGATTGGTGTTCGGGCGCAATGCCGTGCGGGAATTGCTCAAAACCGATCGGCAGATCGATAAGATTTTGGTGCGCAAAGGGGATCGGGAGGGATCAATCGTTGTGCTCGTGGCGCAGGCGGTCGAACGCGGCATCCCGGTGGTCGAGGCAGACAGGGACAAGCTGGACGTGATGTCCGGTTTTGCACCGCACCAGGGAATCATTGCCATGACTGCCGAAAAAGAATATGTCAATATTGAAGATATCCTCGCCATTGCCAAGGAACGCGCCGAGGCGCCGCTGATCGTGATTGCGGACGGCATTACGGACCCGTATAATCTGGGCGCGCTGATCCGTTGCGCCGAGGGATGCGGTGCGCACGGTCTGATTATCCCGAAGCGCCGTGCGGTCGGGTTGACGCCGCTGGTTACCAAGGCGTCTGCAGGAGCGCTGGAGCATATGGCGATCGCACGGGTGCCGAATATTGCCGCGGCGGTGCGCACGCTGCAGGACGCAGGTGTCTGGGTATATGCGGCGGAAGCGGGCGGAAGCTGTTTTTACGAGGCAGATCTGACCGGTGCATGCGCACTGGTTTTCGGCAGTGAAGGCAACGGAGTTTCCCGCGTTGTAAAAGAGGTCTGTGATGGCGTGATCTCGATTCCCATGTACGGGAAGGTGAATTCATTCAATGTTTCGACTGCGGCAGCAGTGATTCTTGCGGAGGCGGCAAAACAGCACAGACAGCCCCGGTAAGGGCGGACAAAGATTCAAAGGAAAGGAGTGAGCGGTGTTGCAGCAGAGTCAGAAAGAAAAGCGCGGTGACCGTGACGTAAATGCAATGTTGGAGATGCTCAAGGCGTCTTACGACCAACAACCTGCAAACGATTCCGTTGACGGGGATTCGGACAAAGATTTCGGATCTGCCGGCGGAACGGATCAGGAAGACAATGACCTGAGCCGCCTTTTGGAGGCGACGTTATCCGGTCTTGCCACCGCTGCACCCGTTGCGCGGCAGGCAGAAGAGAAAGCGGAGGAAGAGATGCCGGAACCGGAGGTGGCACCTGAACCTGAGCCGGTAGCCGAG
>FR890437.1:4023-15447 GCA_000433415.1 Clostridium sp. CAG:448 | reverse complement strand
CTGTGTTCGGTTATGTGTTGACCAATCTCCGTGCCGCGCCGCCCATACCGACGCTGACGGGAGTATCCGTAATGGATAAACAAAGTGCAAAAATCACCTGGGAGGCACCGAAGGAAGACCTTAGGCGTCCGTTTATCGGGTATCATATCTGGATGCGCATGGATGATGGGGAATTTGAGCGCGTGACCGAAACACCGCTCTCTTCAGACACGCTCTCCTATACATATCCTATGCTTCAATCGGATACCACTTATACCTTTGCGGTTACAGCCGTGGGTAGCAACGGGATGGTATCTGCATTGTCCAATACCAAAACCTTCTCCACCTTTGCGGGTACCGGCGGCAGAGAAATCGAATTCCGCAACAACGGAAACAGCATTCAGTGGCGATATGCGGGCGAGGGAGACGATGCTTACCGCGATCTCATTTCACTTGCCGCACTGACTGGAAATGACGGCGCGGATGGTAAGCAGGTAGAACTGAGAGTATACGACGGATATATTCAGTGGAAATACACCGATGATACCGTATGGAACAATCTGATTGCCCTGCCGGACCTGAAAGGAGAAAAAGGCGATAAAGGCGACAAGGGTGATAAGGGGGACACAGGCACACCGGGGCAAGACGGTAAAGATGGTGCGGATGGCAAGGATGGTGCAGACGGTAAGGACGGTGAAGACGGAAAAGACGGTGTAGATGGGAAAGATGGCATGACGCCGCAATTGAAAATCGGTGATGATCTTTTCTGGTATATTTCCTATGACGGCGGAAAGACCTGGACTTCACTTGGCGTAAAAGCAACCGGAGCTGATGGACAGGACGGCAAAGACGGAAAAAATGGCGAAAAAGGCGACAAGGGTGACAAAGGTGACAAAGGTGATGCCGGAAACAGTGGGAAAGATGGGGTCGGCATTTCCACTGTGACGGTCGATAAAGATGGCAATATCATCGCAACATTTACGGATGGTAGCACACACCAGGTAGGAAGTGTTCCCGTCACCAAGGAAGAAGTGCAGGCGCTGAAAACCACAACAGGAATCGTGGCTGGAGTTGCCGGTGTGTCATTTGCCGGTTTGCTTTCCTGCATAGGTTACGTTTTGTTCAAACGTAAAAAGATATTCTGAATCCATTTGAAGTGACAGAAGGCGCTTTCCTTCTCTGCGTAGGAAAGCACATGCAAGCCATTCTGAATTTGTCCGGTGCATGTCTGGGCTTTCTGTTTGTTCACATTCCTTCTGTGAATCGACTTTTGAAAAAGGTCGGCATCTACGGTGAATAGACATGCCTGTTTTCTAAACACCTTGACAACCGGAAAGGATACGGATGGGTTGTGCCGTGTAATGCTCTTTTTTAGGCAGAATCCGATTGACAGAAAAAGCGCATGGTGGTATAATGGACAGGAAATATCCAAGGGGAGGAAATGAAGGATGGAGAAGATCGTTGAACGCTTTTTGAAATATGTGTCGTTTCCGACGATGTCGGATGAAACCACGGGTACAACCCCGAGCACCGAGAAACAGAAAAAATTAGCTGCATATCTGCGGGATGAATTGACCGCGCTTGGGTTGGATGACGTGCGGATGGATGAGCACGGGTATGTATATGCAACCCTGCCTGCGAATACTGCCGAGCCGACACCGGCAATCGGTCTGATATCGCACATGGATACGTCCGATGCCGCAAGCGACACGGATATCAAGCCTGCTATTGTGGATTACCACGGAGGAGATATTCTGCTGAATGCAGAAAAAAATATTTGTATGACCGTTGCGGATTATCCGTATCTTTCGGATTTTGTCGGTAAGCACCTGATCGTGACCGACGGAACGACGCTGTTGGGAGCGGACGATAAGGCGGGTATTGCGGAAATTGTGACAGCGGTAGAGGAATTGCTGCACGACGGTACGGCGCACGGAAAGGTCTGTATTGCGTTTACGCCCGACGAGGAGATCGGCGAGGGAACTGTTTGTTTTGACTTGGAACACTTCGGTGCAGATTATGCATATACGGTAGACGGCGGTTTCCTGGGCGGTATCGAATACGAGTGCTTTAACGGTGCGGCTGCGAAGCTGCACTTCCATGGTGTTTCCATTCATCCGGGATCCGCGAAGGGCAAAATGAAAAATGCCATGTTAATGGCGATGGAGTTGAACGCGCTCCTGCCTACCGATGAGATTCCCGCCTGCACAGAAGGATATGAGGGATTTTTCCATCTTTGCGATATGGAAGGCGACGTTGAAAACGCAACGCTCTCTTATATCATCCGCGACCATGACCGGGAAAAGTTTGAAAAACGAAAAGCATTGATGGCGGCATGTGCCGAGAAAATCAATCGGAAGTACGGTGCGGGCAGTGTGGGGCTGACCATGAAAGATTCTTACTACAATATGAAGGAAATTGTGGACCGCTTCCCGTACATCGTTGCGCGCGCGGAGGATGCCATGCGTACCTGTGGTGTAAAACCGTTCCGGGAACCCATTCGCGGCGGCACAGACGGGGCTGCCCTGTCCTATCGCGGATTGCCCTGTCCCAACCTTTGCACCGGCGGCGGGAACTACCATTCGCGTTTTGAGTTTATCCCGGTTGAGGACATGATCGCCTGCAAGGATATTTTGAAGGCGATTCTGCGTGGCGCTGTCGGCGAAAAGGAATAATCATGGAGAATACGGAAAAAGTTCGGCGGGACGGAAATAAACCGATTCGCATCGCGACCTTCAACATCCAGCACTGTCTGGATTATACCCGCCGCCCTGCCACCGGCGCGGAGGCGATTGATGTTTTGAAATTTGCGGATGTGATCCGCTCAATGCGACTGGATTTTTGCGGTTTGAACGAGGTTTACGATGGTGTTTTCTCCAAGGCGCTCCGCCAGCCGCAAAGACTTGCCAAAGGTGCCGGATTGCGTTGGTCCCTGTTTGCGCGAGCGATTCGGTTGCCGGATATGTGGTATGGAAACGCATTGCTGTCTGCCTGCCCCGTTGTGCGGCATTCTGCAAAGAAAATAGCGCTTTTGCCGGAAGAACGTGCAGAAGAAGGGTATTATGAGCAACGGGTTTTGCTCTGCGCGGATCTGTTGGTGGGAGAACGTGAGCTGACCGTCCTGGTTTGCCACATCGGTTTGACCCCACCGGAGCAGGAAAAAGCGGTTCGCCTGATCTGCCAGGCGATTGACAATGCAACCCATCCCGTGGTGTTGATGGGAGATTTCAATTTCACCCCGGACTCTCCTTACTATGGTGTATTGGCTTCCCGCCTGACGGATACGGCATCTTTGTTGCCGCCTGACGAGTTGCTTTCTTTCCCCAGTGACAGACCGGGAGTAAAAATTGATTATATTTTTGTCGGCAAAGGTGTGCATGCGGTGTCTGCTCATATCCCGCCCGTTGTTTGCTCCGATCACCGCCCGTATGTTGCTGAAATTACATTTGACTGAATGCGGGAACGGCAATAAGAATTTGATAACAATCAGATTGCCCGGCGTAAGGGGAGACCCCACGCCGGGCTTTGGCTTTTTTGTGGCAGTGAACCGTGAAAAACAAACGGCGTTTCCGTACGCCGCAACCATGTCCGTGTATTGCTCAATATTGCGGGAGGAGCTGACGATCTTTTGCTTGACAAGTACGTTTTTTCCTTGTATAATAGAAACAGTTCTGAAGAAAAGAGGAAAATGATGCATGAAACAGAACATGAAAGCGGTGCAGGAACTGCTTGCGTTTATTCGGAAAAGTCCGACGGCGTATCAGGCGGTTTCCACTGTTGCCGAGATGTTGGAAGAGGCAGGATATACCCGTTTGGAAGAGGGGGATTCGTGGAATCTGATCCCGGGAGGAAAGTATTATCTGACCCGCAACCTTTCCTCTGTGTTGGCATTTGCGCTGCCCGAAGGAGCGCCCGATTCCTTCCTGATTGCGGCAAGTCATTCGGATTCTCCCACCTTTAAGCTGAAGGACAACTATCTCTCCCCCGCCTTTGGCAAATATGTGCGTTTTAATACGGAGCGTTACGGCGGCATGCTGTTATCCACGTGGTTTGACCGCCCGCTGTCCGTTGCCGGTCGGGTCATTTTGCGGCAGGATGGTCACTTTATCGCGAAAAGTGTCGTGGTGGACCGTGATTTGTGTCTGATCCCCAATGTGGCGATTCATTTAAACCGAGATGTTAACAATGGGTATAAATATAATCCGGCTGTTGATTTATTGCCGTTGTACGGAATGGCGGACAGCACGCAAACCGTCAAAAAAGAAGTTGCCGAGGCGGCGGGTGTTGCGGAAGATGCGGTTGTCGGAGCGGATCTTTATCTTTACGACCGCACGCCCGGTGTGATCTTCGGAGCGGATAACGCATTTTTTGCATCTCCGCGAATCGACAATCTGATGTGCGCCTACGGCACTTTGCGCGGATTTCTTGACGCGCGGGAGGTGCAGAATGCCGTGAAAGTTTACGCCTGCTTCGACAATGAAGAAACCGGCAGTGCAACCAAGCAGGGCGCGGCATCCATGCTTTTGCGCGATACGCTTTCCAGAATCGCGGAATCGGCGTCTGTTGATTTGCGCAGAATGTTGGCAAACTCGTTTATGGTGTCTGCCGATAACGGACACGCGCGCCATCCGAATCACCCGGAGCTGAGCGACGGGCAGAATGCGCCTGATCTGAACGGCGGTGTGGTGATTAAGGCGAATGCCGCGCAGAAGTATACCACGGACGCACTGTCTGCGGCATTGTTTTCTTCCATTTGCCGCTCTGCCGGTGTGCCGGTACAGGGGTATGCCAATCGCAGTGATTTGCCGGGCGGCTCTACGCTGGGGAGCATCAGCGACGTTCAGGTGCCGTTGTGCACCGTGGATATCGGTATGGCGCAGCTCGCCATGCATTCCGCTTATGAAACGGCGGGATGTGCCGATGTGGACTATCTCTGCCGCGCAATGACTGCCTTTTTCGGCGCCGTCATCCGTTCGGGCGGAGATGGCAGGTGGACGCTTTCGAAAACGGAGGAGGAGAAAAAATGATTCTTGCTACACAAACGGAAACACTTGCGCGGCGTTTCGGTGTGTTCCGGGCTGTTGAAATTCTTTGCGGTGCCGGCTACGATGCGATTGATCTTTCCTTTTTTGGAGACCTGTCTTTTGCGACAGGAGAGAATGCCGCGGAAAATGCAAAACGCCTTTTGCAGATTGCCGGGCAGCACAATGTGATTTTCACACAGGCACATGCGCCGTTCGGCGGCGGGTATCCGAATTACAATGAGCATATTGTACCGTGCTTCCCGCAGGTGTTTGCCTTTGCAGAGGCGCTCGGGGTACGTCAGATCATTGTGCATCCGGTGCAGTGGGGGCGTTACTACGGCAGAGAGAAGGAATTGTTTGCCTATAATCTGGACTTTTACCGTTCTCTGGTTCCGCTTCTTGAGGGAAAGAAACTGAAGATTGCACTTGAAAACATGTGGCAGTGCAATCCGGTCAGCGGAATCATTGTGGACGATATCCTTGCCAACCCGCAGGAGCTTGCCGATATGTACGACGCATTGGATGACCCTGCGCACTTTACGGTCTGCCTGGATGTTGGGCATGTGGCGCTTTGCAACCGGGAGCCACAGGATGCGATCCGCCTTTTGGGGCATGACAGATTAGGTGCGTTGCATGTGCACGATGTGGACTATCGCGCGGATCTGCACACCCTTCCGGGACTCGGAAGAATCAACTGGCATGCGGTGACGGATGCGCTTGCCACAATTGATTACCGGGGAGAATTTACTTTTGAAGCGGATAGTTTCCTGGGCGGTTTTGACGATGCATTTCTGCCGACCGCCGCGCATTTTATGCAGGAACGGGGCAGAGAACTGGTCGGTTGGATCGAGAAAAAACAGGGGAAGTAATACGCGATGCCGTCTGCAATATTTTCCTGAAAAAATTTGCGAAAACAGTTGCAATTCGGGCAGAAGTTTGGTATAATAGAAGGACAATACAACACAACACATACACAAGGAGGAAAAAGTACATGGCATACAAGATCGATAAAGATAAATGCATCGGCTGCGGCGCATGCGCAGGCGAGTGCCCGTTTGAAGCAATCAGCGAAGACGGCGATGTTTATGTGATCGATGCGGATAAGTGCGTGGAGTGTGGCTCCTGCGCAGAGGTCTGCCCGAACGAAGCACCGAAGCTGGATGACTGATTGACCTTCTATGGGTAGTCGGTTGCCGAAGCTGTTACATGCTCTTTTTAGTGTGTGTAACAGCTTTTTCTATCTGCTTCTTTATAAACCTTTCGTTGTTTTGTAAATTAAAAATAGAAAAGAGATGCATATGGAACCGAAAAACGGGGAATGTTTGGAGTCGGTTAACGAAGGTTTGCGCCTGATCAGCCGGAAGGACGGGCTGAAATTCGGTACGGATGCCTATTTGCTTGCCGCTTATATACGCGCCAGACGCGGAGCGACCGCCGTGGAGCTGGGGAGCGGGACGGGAATTCTGTCCCTTTTGTGTGTACAGAAAGAAAAGGCGGCACACGTCTATGCCATTGAAGTGCAACCGGATTTTGCCGATCTGACGGCGCGGAATGTAAAACTGAACGGCTTTGACGCGCGCGTGTCGACGGTCTGCGGCGACGTGCGACGGGTTGTCTTGCCGGAAAGCGCGGATTTTGTGTTTTCCAATCCGCCGTATTGGCGTGCGGGCGCGGGCAAGCGGAACGAGAGTGATGCAAAATATCTGGCGCGCCATGAAATCTGCGGAGGCATCGGCGACTTTTGTGCGGCGGCTGCGCGATTTCTCCGTTACGGCGGTTCCTTCTACACGGTCTTTTTGCCGGAGCGAATGGGAGAGCTGTTCGCGGCACTGGAAAAGGTGGGATTGCGACCGAAACGTATGACACTGGTTGCCCCCGATCCGGACAGCCGCCCGGTACTGTTGCTGACCGAAGCGGTGCGGGGCGCCCTGCATGGACTGACTGTTACGCCGACTCTCTTTCTTTACAGCGGAATGGAACGGCAGGAAAGTCCGGCGCTGCGCGCTATCTATCGCGACTGTGCATTTCCGCCGGTGTTTTTGCCGGGAGGAAAGTCCGGCGCGAAAACGGGAAAATCAAGGGGCGCAGACGCGGGAATCGAAGCGGAACAGACGAAAGAAAAGAGGGAGAGAACAAATGGAACAGATGAAACAAATCCTTAGCTGCGTGCGGCGGGCGGTAGACGATTACGGGATGATCCGGGAAAGCGATCGGGTGGCGGTCGGTGTTTCTGCCGGAAAGGATTCTCTGACATTGCTTGCCTCGCTTGCAACGCTGCGCCGCTTCTATCCGCAACCGTTTGAATTGATGGCATTTACGGTGGATATGGGCTTCCCGAACGGAATGGATCTCTCGACGGTGCGGGCTTTTTGCGAGACTTTGGAGGTGCCGTACCGTGTGATTCCGACGCAAATTTACGAAATTGTTTTTGAGGTGCGCAAAGAGCAGAACCCTTGTTCGCTGTGCGCGAAGATGCGCCGCGGCGCACTGAACACGGCAGCAAAAGAGATGGGATGTACGACCGTTGCCCTGGGGCATCACTTTGACGATGTGGTGGACACTTTTATGCTCAATCTCTTCTTTGAGGGCCGAATCGGATGCTTCCAGCCGGTGACCGAGCTTTCGCGTGTGGGATTGCGTGTGATTCGCCCTTTGATTTATCTGCCGGAAAAGCGGATCCGCGCCTTTGCTTCTGTCAACGAACTGCCGGTGGTCAAGTCCCCGTGCCCGGCGAACGGAGACACGCGGAGAGAGGAAATGAAACAATTGGTTAATACGCTTGACCGCAAACACAAGGGCTTGCGCTACCGGATTTTCGGTGCCATTCAGCGTGGCGAGGTGGATGGATTCTGTCAAATTGATCATCCGGCGGTGAAAGGTGTTCCGGAGAATGAAGAAAGTACAGAATAATTTGTCACTTTTGTCCATTTGATTCAAAAAAACGGACTTTAAAATCACACAATCGGACGAATTTTTGAAAAAATTGCCACAGCCCATTGTATAACTGCTGCGAATGTGCTAAAATATATAATCGGAGTGGGCGGGGTCGCCCGCCCGAAAAGATAGCGTGATCAAAAAATCATTATATTCACGGAGGATTTTCCCATGGCAAATGTAAAAGTTGCTATCAACGGCTTCGGTCGTATCGGTCGTTTGGCGTTTCGTCAGATGTTCGGTGCAAAGGGCTATACCGTAGTCGCCATCAATGACCTGACCAGCCCCACTATGCTTGCACACCTGCTCAAGTACGATTCCGCACAGGGTCGCTACGAGCACGAGGTTTCCGCAGATGATGCTGCCGGCACCATTACAGTTGACGGAAAGACCATCAAGATTTACTCCGAAAAGGACGCTGTCAAGTGCCCCTGGAGAAGACTGCGCGTTGATGTCGTTTTGGAGTGCACCGGTTTCTACACCGATGTTGCGGATGCGTACAAGCACATCAAAGCCGGCGCAAAGAAGGTCGTTATTTCCGCTCCCGCTGCCTGCAAAAAGGATCCCGAGAACTTCACGATGCCCAAGACGATCGTGTACAATGTCAACAACGATATTCTGACTGCTGATGACCAGATTATTTCCGCTGCATCCTGCACCACCAACTGCCTGGCTCCCATGGCAAAGGCACTCAATGATGCATTCCCGATTCAGGCAGGTATCATGACCACTGTTCATGCTTATACCGGCGACCAGATGGTTCTGGACGGACCTCACAGAAAGGGTGACCTCCGTCGCGCAAGAGCTGCTGCGATGAACATTGTTCCTAACTCCACCGGTGCTGCAAAGGCAATCGGGCTTGTCATTCCCGAACTGAAGGGCAAGCTGATCGGTTCCGCACAGAGAGTTCCGGTCTGCACCGGTTCCACCACCATCCTTGTTGCCGTTGTCAAGGGCAATGACGTGACCGTTGAGTCTGTCAACGCCGCTATGAAGGCACAGGAGTCTGAGTCCTTCGGCTACAACACCGACCCGATCGTATCTACCGACGTGATCGGTATGCGCTACGGTTCTCTGTTTGATGCTACACAGACCATGGTTGTGAAGCTTTCCGACGATACCTACCAGGTACAGGTTGTTGCATGGTATGATAACGAGAACAGCTACACAAGCCAGATGGTTCGTACCATCAAGTATTTTGCAGAATTGCAGTAATACCGGATGTCTTGGCTTTGTGCCCGCCGCAGTCTGCGGCGGGCATTTTTGTCGTCTGTGGTAGAGCGAATCAAAAAAGTCTGTCAGTTGTTCTTTTGACCAAAAACAAACGTTCACGTTTATGCATATTGTGAGAAATATTTTTTTCGAAAAAAATCTATTGAAAAATGCTAAAAAATGTGCTACTATGAATATATCGGTGAACGGAATGTGTTCTCTTGTTCACGAAAATATCACTACAGAAAGGAAAGAACCATGAAGAGACTTGTAATTGTTGCAGTGCTTGTTTTTGCATTGCTCGTAACGCTGATTGCTTGTAATAACAACAAGAATCCGGCAGAGACAACGGGCGCAACAACGACAAACAAAGAGGAAAGGACCACTGTGGCTGAAACGACCAAGGGCGGAACCACAGGTCGGGAAACAACCAAAGCAGAGGAGACGACCAAAGCGGAGGAAACAACTGTTCCTGAAGAAACAACCGTTGCGGAGCAAACAACCGCCGCGGAGCAAACAACCAAACAGGAGACCACTGAAGAAGCCACGACCGAGGGAGAAATGGGTGATAACAGCAAGACTTTTATCTCTGATATTTCTGCACAGGACATTGACAAATCCCTCAATGATACCGATTTGGCGGGTTTCTTTACCATGGAATTGCCGACCGATGGCAACTGCCCCAGCAAAGTAAAGGAACTCAACGGTAACAAGGTGTATGAGCTGAACGGTATCAGCGATTACTACGCAACAATGGACGGTAAGTATGTGTTTACCATTGACGCCGTTTATGGAAGCAGCAATGCATGCTATGCATTCGTTCGCGGCGAAAAAGTCATCCACTCCGTTGCATTGCCCGCACCCGACGGTGGAAAATTCCCGATCAACAACTACTACGAGACTGACGGCGCAGACGGTGCCGGTGGTTCCGGTATCGGTATCAGAGTCAACGACGGAAAACTGACACTGTTGATTAAGCGCTTTGATGCGGAAGCTATCACCAGAGTTAAGACTGAGACTTACGAGTTCCCGGTTGAAAGCAATGTTGTCAGCTTCTTCGACAACAATGACACCGTCGATATTTACGCCGGTAAGACGCTTGTGACCTCTATCAAATTGGAAGGCGCAAAGGCTTATGAGGACATTACATCCGTAACCGAACCGAAGTTTGCAGAAAAGGCAACCTTCACCGATGCCGACGGCAAGACGGTTGAAATCACAGATACGCTTGTTTGCGCAACTGCCGCTTCCGATATCGGTGTGGTCGGCAGAGCTGCACTGGTTCACGTTTATTCGATCAAAGTGCAGGCGTACTCCAAGGTAGCCATCCCCGGTACCCCCAATTACCTGATGACCCCGGATATGATTGCCGCAGAGGGTGCTAAAGAAGGTCTTACGCATGTGCAAAATGCCAAAATGACGTTGAGCGAAGACGGCAAGTATGTTACCCTGGAAGCAACAGCTGGTGATCCTTATGTTGCTTTGATTTCCATGGCTGATACTGCGGATGGGCAGTCCCCCGTTCACGCGGGCGTGGTTGCTCTGATTAAGTATCGCACAACCGCTACGGACGCAAAGGGAGAGATCTTTGTTGGTTCCAATGGCGGTTGGGAAGGCGGGGACTCGGTAAGCTTTAACTACGTCAACGACGGCGAGTGGCATTACGTGATTGTCAATCTGTTGAATACAGAGAAGCAGAAAGTGACTTCCGATGACCTCGCATATGCGCGCTATGACTTTTTCCCGGACAACGGTTCCATTGATGTTGCTTATGTTGCATTCTTCTCTACTGAGGAGGATGCTGACGCATACGCTAACAGGCCTGAGCCTGTTGAACCTTTTGAGTGGAAGAATCTTTCCGATGTCAATGGCAGCATGTCCCCTGATACCTATTATGAAAATGGTAACGTGCTGAAGGACGGAGCCGCTCATGAATGGCTCAAAGCTAACCGTCCTGAAGGCATCAAGGATGTAGCAACTGCCGGTTTCCGCGGTTGGTGCGGACTTGGGGATCTGACGATTGAAGCATACGGTTACTCCGTTGACAACGATCAGCCTATTTGGAACGCTGCATTTATTGTCCCCGCGGAGGGTGGTCTGGCTGCAGCAGCAGGTCAGCCCAATGTTACCCGTTACCTGATTGAGGTCGATTTCAACAACATTCCCGAAGGCGAGCATGTTCTTCACCTCTTTGCAAAGGGCTCCGACGGAAATGCCTACGAGTTGGGTGTTTGGGGAGAAATCAGGGTTGTTGGCGCTAAGCAGCAGGAATACG
>FR890437.1:0-3916 GCA_000433415.1 Clostridium sp. CAG:448 | reverse complement strand
AAGTATGCAATCGACGGTAAGGATCACGACAACAACTCCCGTTTTGCAGCAACCGTTCTTGAAGATTCCTGGTTTATGCTTGAACTGGATAAGATCTATGACATTTCCAGAATCGTGATCAGCTTTGAAAATCATATCAATCCCACACTCGTCGAGGCTTCTGTTGACGGTAGTACATGGAATACCGTGATGACAATCGATGGCGGTGGAAATGAAGTGAAGACTTACGACGATATTTCGCTTACCGCAAAGTATCTCCGCCTTTCCCGTAAGGTTACAGGCGCCGGTAATGAGTATTTTTCCATTTATGAAATTGAGGTATACGGTGTTGAGTCTACCACAGCGCCGACCATCGAGATCGTGGATACAAAGGATGCAAAAGCCGCCTGCAAGCATGTTTCTGACGACGATATTCGCGCGTCCGTGACCGGAAAGAATGTTTCCCTTTATGCATGGGGCTGGCTTGCATTGACCGCTGATTACGAAACCTTTGGTTATCGGATTGATGATAACGCCCCTGTCTTCAACGATGCTTGGATTCATCCGGCGGAGGGGCCTGTTATGGACGCAGTTAAGAGCGTAGGTGGAACAGTCGGTACCAGATTCAAGATTGACGCAACTGTTGAAGATGTTGCCGTAGGGCAGCATACCGTGCAGTATCTCTACAAGCTGAAGGACGGAACGATTGTTTGCTTCGCTGCGAAGGAATTTGAAGTCAAAGAAGCAACAAGCACGGAGCCGAAAAAAGAGTACCAAGCTCCGATCAACAATGGCAAACTTGATGCTTATCATGAAAATGGATGGGGTGCGGCTGGCTACAACTGTTCTGTGGCAATTATCGGCTACAATGGTTACATTGATCTTGGCGAGTTGGACCTTGCCAAGTATTCCAAGGTGATTATCATGTACGGATCCGACGGATCTGCTGCGAGCAAGGCACACTACGAAGCCAATGCTGCTGCACACGTCATTGGATTGAAGACTGTTACCACGGCATATGGATTTGCTGGTAACGAGCTGAACCTTGAGGGGGATGTGGCTCACGTTGCATTGGTGTTTTCTGATGCCTCCTGGAATGCAGGTCAGAGAGCTGCCGAAATTGATTTGACCGGCGTTGATACTAAGGGTCATATTTACCTGTCTGTTCATAATCCGCAGGAGGTTCAGATTGCGGTTACGTCTATCGTCTTCGTAGAGGCAGACGATCAGCCCATGTCAGCCGCTGACATTTTCGATCTGGAGCTGACCGATACATGGAAGGATATTTCTGCGAAGAAAAATGAGTTGACCACAGAAGGTACACCGAAGATCGTGGATCGTGACGGCGCGAAGGCATTGGATTTTGATGGAACAGGATCTTCCTACGTGAAGGTTTCGAATGCAGATTCTTTGTACGATACCATCAAAACGGGCTTTACCTTTGAGTTGGATGTGGAATTAAAAGCAATTGCTGAATCCAGTATTGTTTCAAACATGCAGGCGGGTGGTTATGGATTTGAAATCATTGGCAATAAGATGTATTTCAATATGCACTGTGACGGTTCTTATGTCGGTCCGTCCTTTACACCTGATGCGAATGTTCGCTATCATTTGGCTGTCACCTATAATGGTAACGAGTTGACATTGTACGTCAACGGTAAAAAAGTGGACTCTGTTGTTGTCGGAAACAATATTCGGTTTGCGGAAGAGGGATCCAATGTTCTGGTGATCGGCGGTGACTCTGATGAACAAAGCGGTTCTTTGCCGTGCAGTGCTTACATTTACGGTGTACGCATTTATTCCGCTGTTGCAAGTGCAGCACAGGTAGTTGATCTGTACAATGCAAACAAATAAGGAGTGATATTCCGATAGGAGCCACTCAAAACACAGGAGTTGTCAATTTTGGCAACTCCTGTTGTTTGTATATTGTAAGAATTTGGTATGGTTTGCGAAAAGAGATCGTGTAAATGCACAAAATGTTGAAGAGGAGAATGTGCACATTTGCAGAAAATTGTTTTTTTAGGCGATTATACTTGCTTTTTAATTCAGAATGTGCTACAATATCCGTCTACGGCAGGGAACACTGCCAAATTCAATTTTTGAGAAGGGGAAAAAACATGAAAAAATTTGTAATTGTCGCAGTACTTGTTTTTGCATTGCTCGTAACATTGGTTGCTTGTAATAATAACAAGAATCCGGAAGAAACCACGGCCGCAACAACGACAAACAACGAAGAAAACACCACTGTGGCTGAAACCACAAAGGGCGAAGAGACAGCGGCGGAAGAAACGACCGATGCAGAGGGAACAACCAATGCAGAGGAAACGACAGCCGCAGATGAAACAACTGAGGAAGTGACCACGGAGGAGGTTACAACCGCGGAGGAAACAACTGCGGAGGAAACAACTGAGGAGGAAACAACTGAGGAAGGTCCCAAGGACTACGAATTGAAGGATATCACGACGGTTGGCGGCATGTCCTCCGATGAGTATTTTGAGAATGATGGGTCTATCGTAAACAACGGTGAGGCGGAAAAGTTTATTGCCAATGAGCGCGGAGGCATCCTGAAAGATGTCACTTCCGTTGCATTCCGCGGATGGGCAGGACTTGGTTCCATGAAAACGCTGTCCTTTGGTTATTCCATTGACGGCAATGAGCCGATTTGGGTGGACAGCTTTACTGTCGAGTTTGAAAACGATCAGGATAAGGCTGCTATTCAGGCTGGACAACCCAACGGTCTGCGTTATAAGATCGTCATCAATCTTGCCGATATTGAGAAGGGCGAACATGTTCTGCACCTTTGCATGAAGGGCGAGGACGGTAACGCTTATGAAATGTCCAAGTGGGGAAGTATCAAGATTGTCGGCACCAAGACGTTCGGTCCTGCCGATGTCCTTGATATTGACTTGACCGATGGTACATGGAAGGATGTTTCTGCTAAGCAGAATGAACTTGCTACCGAGGGAACCGTGAAAGTTGTGGAGCGTAATGGCGTAAATGCGTTGGAGTTTGACCGGGTTGACGAAAACACCGGTTCGGGATACTTGAAGGTTCTCAATGCTGATACACTGTACGATACCATCAAAAACGGTTTTACCTTTGAGTTGGATGTGGAACTGCCGGTTACCGATCCGTGCAGCATTGTTTCCAACATGCAGTATGGCGGTTTCGGATTTGAAATTCTGGACAATGACTACAGATTGTATTTCAATATGCACTGCGACGGTTCTTATGTCGGTCCGTCCTTTATGCCTGACGCGAATGTTCGCTATCACTTGGTTGCCACCTATGATGGTAACGAGTTGACATTGTACGTCAACGGTGAAAAAGTGGACTCCGTTGTTGTCGGAAACAATATTCAGTTTGCAGAAGAGGGATCGAACGTTCTGGTGATCGGCGGTGACTCCGATGGACAAAACGGCTCTTTGCCGTGCAGCGCTTACATTTACGGTGTCCGCATCTACTCCAAGGTTGCAACCGCAAAAGACGTGGCACAGTTATACGCAGATTCCTGATCATAAAAGGGATTGCGCGGTAATGCCTTAAATTTCGTAAAAAACAAGCTCTGGATTTGTATGTTTTTGTCGAAATGCGCGTTTGGTTGAGAAAACACTTGCTTTTTCTCTGCAGATGTGCTATGATAAACAGGCGACTGCGGGATGATTTCTCGCGGAGCAATATACAAAACAGAAAGGAAAAACCATGAAAAGACTTGTAATTGTTGCAGTGCTTGTTTTTGCATTGCTCGTAACGCTGATTGCTTGTAATAATAACAAGAATCCGGAAGAAACCACGGGCGCAGCAACGACAAACAATGAAGAAACGACTACTGTGGCTGAAGCTACTAAGGGTGAGACCACGGGTGAAGAAACGACCAACACGGAGGAGACAACCGCCGCAGAGGAGACAACCGCCGCAGAGGAAACAACCGTCGCAG
>FR890436.1 GCA_000433415.1 Clostridium sp. CAG:448 | reverse complement strand
GCGCCTATTATAACCGATTTTCCCACCCTTGTCAAGGGCGTTCCCGGATTTAGGGGCGGCGCCTATTTTCCCACGCAGAAATGCGAAAAGATCGCGCTGACCACATCCTCACTGACCGTTCTGCTGTCAACCTCCGCAACCGCCTGCATGGCGTACTCCGCGTCCGTACAATACAGATCCGTCGGCAGTCCGTCGTCAATTGCCCGGATTGCCTGCTCCAGCGCCTGTCGGCATCGCGTCAGGGCGGCATGCTGACGCGCATTGGCAATCACCGCATCCTGGGAAATATCCAGATTCCCGTCCAAAAAACGTGCCTGAACGCACTGCACCAGCGCCTCCATTCCGTCTCCCCGTGCGGCGCTGACCGGGATGCAGACCGGAAAATGCGCCCGCAGAGCGCGCACCGTATCCGCATCCTGCCCGCAATCCGTCTTGTTCAGCACGGCGATCACCCGCTCCGTCCGGTCCGCAAGCAGGGAGAAAACGCCCTGGTCTTCCTGTCCGAGCGGGCGGGAGGCGTCAAAGACGGCAAGAATCAGCTCCGCCTGCTCCAGTGCTTCCCGCGCGCGTGCGACGCCGATCTTTTCGACCGGGTCATC
>FR890435.1 GCA_000433415.1 Clostridium sp. CAG:448 | reverse complement strand
GACGAATGCGACGCACTGATTGATTTCTGCAAGCTGAAAACCCACGGCATGATGGGCATGTCGGCGGCGGCAAAAAATATGTTCGGCGTCATTCCCGGCACCACCAAGCCGGAATACCATTTCCGCTTCCCCAACCACACCGACTTTTCCCGCATGATTGTGGATCTCGACACGCGGTTTACCCCCTGCCTGTGCCTTTGCGACGCAGTGGAGGGCATGGAAGGAAACGGTCCCACGCAGGGCACCCCGCGGCATATCGGGGCATTGCTCGCGTCGCACAGTCCGCACAAAATGGATCTGGTCTGCGCCGCCATGATCGGTCTGGGGATCGGTGACGTACCGACGCTCGGCGCCGCAAGGGAGCGGGATCTGATTCCGGACAGTGCGGACGCGCTGTGTCTGAACACCCCGCTTGCCCCTTTTCTGATTGCGGACTACCAGAACGTTGCCTGTCAGAGCATGCTGTTTGACCGCAAGAGCAAGCTGTTCGGGAAGATTGCCAAAGCCGCGCTCTCTTCCCGTCCGGCTCTGCACAAAAGTACATGTGTCGGCTGCGGCTTATGTGCGCGAATCTGTCCTGCCAATGCCATACGGATGCACAAGAAGAATCCAGTCATTGATCGTCGTGTGTGTATTCGCTGCTTCTGCTGCCAGGAGTTTTGCCCGAAAGGCGCTATGCGCGTCCATCGCCCCCTCGTTGCACGTCTGATCAACCACTGACACCGGGATTGCCTCGCCGCGCGCGGGGCATTTTTTGATTTTCGGAACCTGTCTGTTTTGCCTTTTCATGCTTTTTCAATCCTCCTTTTTTAGGTTGACACGATTATAGCACAGATTCCGTCCGCCGTCGTCACCATATAGACGCAACGCAAAATTTTTCTCTTTCCCATTTGCTCTTCCGCATTTACTCTTCCGCTCTCCCCGCCCACACCGTCCGCTGCCGCTGCA
>FR890434.1 GCA_000433415.1 Clostridium sp. CAG:448 | reverse complement strand
GCAGGAGAAAAAACTGTCCGTCGTTGCCGCCGTTTTTCCGGTGTACGACTGGGTGAAAAACATTTTGGGCGACCGGGCAGAGAGCGTCGAGCTGACCCTGCTTTTGGACAGCGGCGTGGATCTGCACAACTACCAACCCACCGTGGACGACATCGTGAAGCTTTCCAACTGCGACCTCTTCATTTACGTCGGCGGCGAATCCGACGGCTGGGCGGCGGACGCGCTCAAAGACCCCCGCAACCCCGACCGGAAGGTCATAAACCTTTTGGAGGTGCTCGGCGACGCGGCGAAGGACGAGGAGACCGTGGCAGGGATGGAGCACGGGGACGACCACGAAGAAGCGGACGGGCATGAGGATGAGGCAGGAGGAGAAGAAGGACATGGGGCGGAGAAGGACGAGCACGTCTGGCTTTCTTTGCGCAACGCCGGGGTGTTCTGCGCCTCCATTGCCGCACAGCTTGCGTCCCTTGACCCGGACAACGGGGAGACTTACAGGAAGAACCTGCAATCCTACACCGAGCGCCTGAACGCGCTGGACGGGGAATACCGCACGGCGGTGGAAGCGGGCGCGCGCAAAACGATTCTGTTCGGCGACCGTTTCCCGTTCCGGTATCTGGCGGACGATTACGGACTGGACTATTACGCCGCATTCCCGGGCTGTTCCGCCGAAACCGAGGCAAGCTTTGAGACCGTCACATTTCTTGCCGGCAGGGTGGACGCGTTGGGACTGCCCTGCGTGCTGACGGTTGACGGCGCCCGCCACCGGATTGCGCAGACCGTTGTGGAGAATACCAAAGACAAAAACCAGCCCATCCTGACCATGGATTCCATGCAGTCCGCCACCCTTGCGGACGCGGAAAACGGCAAAACCTACCTTTCCGTCATGCAAAAGAACCTGGAAGTGCTCAAAACGGCACTGCGCTGAAGGGGGACGGAAATGGCACTTTTATCCTGTGAGGACCTTTCGGTCGGATACGACGGAAAGGCGGTCTTGGAGCATCTGCATTTTTCGGTGGAATCCGGGTCGTATCTGGCGGTCATCGGCGAAAACGGCGCCGGAAAAAGCACGCTCATGCGCACCCTGCTGGGGTTACAGCCCCCCGTTGCCGGGCGGATTGTCCGGGGAGAGGGACTGCGCAGAAACGAAATCGGGTATCTGCCGCAGCAGACGGTGGTGCAGAGGGATTTCCCGGCGTCGGTGCGGGAGATTGTCCTGTCCGGCTGTCAGGGGCAGTGCGGCTGGTCGCCCTTCTATCGCCGCGCGCAAAAGGAGCTTGCGGCGGACGCCATGAAAAAGATGAGGGTGGATCACCTTGCCGGGCGGTGCTACCGTGAGCTTTCCGGCGGTCAGCAGCAGCGCGTTCTGCTTGCCCGTGCGCTGTGCGCCACCAAAAAAATGCTCCTTTTGGACGAGCCGGTGGCGGGACTGGACCCGAAGGTCACCTCGGAGCTGTATGAGCTGATCGCAAAGCTGAACCGCGAGGACGGGATCACCGTGATTATGATTTCGCACGATCTGCACGCCGCGCTTCGCTATGCCGATCACATTCTGCACATCGGTGCGCAGGTGTTCTGCGGCACCAAGGCGGCGTATCTGGAGAGCCCCCAGGGGAAGCTCTTCTGCGCGA
>FR890433.1 GCA_000433415.1 Clostridium sp. CAG:448 | reverse complement strand
TACGACGGTCCCGCCCAAGTGGCTGGGGTTCCGTGATGTCGGCATCCGCGTGGAAATCGGCGCGGAAAAGGGATATGCCCCCGTGCATGCACACTACGCGCAGAGCTATCTGGATGCCCTGGACACGCAAATTCGGGAAAATACCGCCGAAACGGTCAAAACAGCGGTCGGAGTGCCAGACAAATCCTGAGCAATTGCCTGAATTTTACACAAAAGATACAGATTGCCCGTGTAAATATTTCTGTTTGCTGGTATAATAGAATCAGTAAAGAGTCAGAAAGAGAGATACCCGCGGAAAATACGCAACACAGGAAAGGGCATGGGCAGGGATTGTGATCGATCGAACCATTTACTATACCGATGAAGAAAACGAAGACTTTGCGGCAACGCATGGCAGAATCAGAACAAGAAGCGTGGATGAGCATTACCGTTACCGGCGTAAAAACCCGGTTTTCCGACTGTTCTCCTTTCTTCTGTACCGTCTGGTAGCGTTGCCGCTGATTTTTTTGTATCTGAAATTCCGTTTCGGTTTGCGCGTGAAAAACAGGCGGGCAGTGCGCAGGCTGCACGGCGGCTACTTTTTGTACGGCAATCACACCCAGTATGTCGCGGACGCCTTTCTGCCCGCCTACCTCTCCTTCCCGCGCCGCACCAATATCGTGACTTCTGCGGATGCGGTATCCATTCCCGTCGTGCGTCAGCTGGTTGCCATGCTGGGCGGCATTCCGCTCGCCTGCACCGTGCATGGGCGGATGGCGTTTCTGCAGACCGTAAAGGAGCGAACCGCGCGCGGACAGGTTGTTGCCATTTACCCCGAGGCGCATATCTGGCCCTACTATAACGGCATCCGCCCGTTTTCCGACGCGTCGTTCTGCTACCCGATGCGCACGGGTCTTCCCGCCGTGGGATTTGTCGTGACCTATCACCGCCGCAGACTGTTCTGCCATCTGCCGCCGCTGATCACCGTGACGCTGTCCGACCCGGTTTTCCCGGAAACGTGTACGGACCGGAAAGAAATGCGCGACCGGATTTATACTTTTATGTGTGAGACCGTCCGGCGCGAGGACAGCTATGCATTCCGGAAATATCGCAAAAAGGAGCGTACAAAGAGCCATGATTGTAACAGTTGTCAGTGACGTATTGGGCGTCGAAAACAACGGTGTCACCATTGCCGCCATGAATCTGATCCGCAGCCTCAAAGAGAAAGGACATACGGTGCGCGTGCTTTGCCCCGATGTCGACCGTATGGGACAGGAGGGGTATTATATCGTACCGACGCTGAACGCCGGCCCCCTGAACGGCTATGTGGAGCGTGTCGGTGTTGTGATCGCGCGTGCGGATCAGCGCATTGTCCGCCAGGCGATTAAGGGCGCGGATATTGTGCACATCATGCTGCCGTTTCCGCTTGGCAGATGCGCTCTGCGGATTGCAAAAGAGGAAGGCATCCCCGTCTGCGCGGGTTTTCACGCCATGGCGGAGAATGTCAGTGTCCACCTGAAAATGCAGAACGTGCCGTTTGCCAACCACCTGGTCTATGAATATTTTGCCGGTTTTTACCGCGACTGTGACGCGATCCACTACCCGACGCAGTACCTGCGTGATTTGTATGAAGGGATGTACGGAAAGACCAACGGGTATGTGATTTCCAATGGCGTGAGCGACGCAATCCACCCCGTGCAGACCCAAAGACCGGCACGGTACGAGGGGGAGTATCTGATTCTGTTTACAGGTCGCTACTCGCCGGAGAAGTCGCACCGTATCCTCATCGATGCCGTGGCGCAGTCCGCGTACCGGGACCGCATCCGCCTTATTTTTGCGGGGAAGGGACCCGAAAAGGAAAAGCTCGTTTCCTACGCGCAAAAACTGCCTCTGCAGCCGGTGTTTTCCTTCTTCTCGCGCCCGGAAATGCTGAAACTGCTCAATGAAGCCGATCTGTATGTACATCCTGCGGAGATTGAGGCGGAGGGAATCGCCTGCCTGGAGGCAATCAGTTGCGGGCTGGTGCCCATCATTTCCGACTCGCCGCGCTGTGCGACGCGGTATTATGCGCCGGGAGAGAACAATCTGTTCCATTATAACGACCCTGCCGATCTCACGCGCCGTATTGACGGCTGGCTTTCGGATCCCGCCGCCCGTGTCGTCTGCCGGGAACAGTGCCTTTCCATGGCAGAAAGCCGCTTCCGTCTTTCCGCCTGCATGTCCGCCATGGAACGGATGCTTTCGGAAACCTTAGCGCACGCCGGAAAAGCCGTCCCCGCCGGCGCCGGAAATCTATAAAATGACCCCCGGACATCCCATGTCAGCGCATGGCGTGTCCGGGGGATTCTGTCTTTGCGTCAGTATGCAATCGTGGTCATCAGCGCATATTCAGGCTGGGAAACATCCAGGCGGGAGCACTGTACGATAATGGGTTGGTCGCTTTCCACCAGGATGGCGTAGGGGGTGTTGCGCGGAACGGCGATGCCGTCCGTGTTTTTCATTTTGTCCAGACGAATGTGGTTGGTGCGCTGATCGGCACAGACCGCG
>FR890432.1:1717-2383 GCA_000433415.1 Clostridium sp. CAG:448 | reverse complement strand
CGATCACCTTGGTTCCGGCGGTAAAGATGGCATAACCGTTACAGCCGAGCTTTGCGTAGTCCGCGGTCCGCAAAGACTCCTCCAGGGCGTACCGCCCGACAAGGATTTCACCTTCGGTGCGCTGCCCCGCATCGGTATTCAGCGCAAGCGTCACGCCGTGCCGGTCGGCAATTGCCGCAACCAGCGCTTTGGCGGCGTTGCGTTCCCATGCGGGTGCATCCGCCGGGCAATAAACGGTGAAGGCAGACAGAAACAGGTTTCCTTCATCCTCCAGTTTTCCCGGCTCCGTGCCGCCCGTGGTTTCCTCGGCGGCTGTGGTTTCTTCCGCAGCTGTGGTATCCTCTTGTCCGCCCGTCTCCGTAGCCGTCGTGTTCCCCCCTGTCGTTTCCTCGTCCTTCTTTCCTCCCGAGCAGGCACAGAACGCCGCCAAGAAGAGCAAAAGCGCCAAGAGGAGTGCTGTTCCGATTCCGAATCGCTTCATATAAGTTCCCCTTTCTCTTTCGGCTTCACCGCACCATTCCAACCGTACAACGCTGCGCCGCGCAAAACGCGGTGCAGCCACACGTCACAATGCGCGGCGATACCCTTTTATTTTGCCCCCTGCAGCAGTCTGCCGTAGGAGGGATAAGGCCAGTAGTCGGTTGCGACCAGGACCTCCGGCCGGTC
>FR890432.1:839-1638 GCA_000433415.1 Clostridium sp. CAG:448 | reverse complement strand
GCGTTGTCGGTCTGCGCGGCGGCAGCCGCGGCTTCCTCATACAGATGATCCAATGCTTCCAGCATCTGTGCTTTCAGCGCCACCAGGCGTTCCCCGGTGCGGCGCTCATAGGCGGCGCTCTCCTGCCCGAACACGGCGCTCTGGTGCATAACGCTGTTCGCAAGCCTGTCGGTGAAGGAGGAGACCGCGGGCAGAATATCCTTCTGCACCATTTCGGTCAGGGTCTGCGCTTCGATGGCGATCACCTTGGCGTAGTTTTCCTCCATGATCTCCATGCGGGCATGCATTTCGCTCTCGCTGAATACCCCATGGCGGGTGAACAGTTCCACGTTTTTCCGATCCATCAGGTGCGCAAGCGCGTCCGGCGTGGAGGGCAGATTGTCCAGTCCGCGTCTTGCCGCTTCCCGCACCCAACTGCCGTCATAGCCGTTGCCGTTGAACAGAATCCGTCTGTGGTCGCGGATTGCCGCCTTGATGATCTCGTGAATATCCTCTTTGATGTAATCGCTTGCTTCCAGTGCATCCGCATACCGGCGCAGTTCCTCGGCGACGGCTGTATTGAGGATGGTATTGGCGTCCGAAATGGAGGCGGAAGAGCCCAGCATCCGGAATTCGAACTTGTTTCCGGTAAAGGCAAAGGGGGAGGTGCGGTTGCGGTCTGTGGAGTCGCAGGGGATGCGCGGCAGAACGTGCACGCCGATGCGCAGATTCTGCTTCTCACGTCCGCCGTAGCTGCCGTCATGCTCGATGGCATCCAGAATTTCCATCAGCTCCTCGCCAAGGTAGACCGAAAGAATGG
>FR890432.1:0-760 GCA_000433415.1 Clostridium sp. CAG:448 | reverse complement strand
AAATCCGGAGCAGTGCCTGATAATCGTCCACTGCACGGATGACGGCGGACAGAAACAGCAGAAACTGCGCGTTTTCAAACGGCGTTTCGCCCGGCTCAAGAAGGTTGATTCCCGTGTCGGTGCACAGAGACCAGTTATTGTGTTTGCCGCTGCCGTTGACCCCGGCAAAGGGCTTTTCGTGGAGCAGGCAGACCATCCCGTGCTTTTCGGCAATGCGCTGCATCAGCTCCATCATCAGCTGATTGTGATCCGCGGCAATGTTGGTGGTGGTGAACAGGGGCGCAAGCTCATGCTGTGCCGGCGCCGCCTCGTTATGTTCGGTTTTGGCGGCAATCCCCAGTTTCCAGAGCTCCTCGTCCAGCTCCTCCATATACGCCTTGACGCGGGGTTTGATACTGCCGAAATAGTGGTCGTCCAGCTCCTGCCCCTTGGGAGAGCGCGCACCGAGCAGGGTTCTGCCGGTATACATCAGGTCGGGACGCCGCTCGTACAGCGCACGGTCAATCAGAAAATACTCCTGCTCTGCACCGACCGTGGTGCGCACCGCGCGCACATCGCTGTGTCCCATAAGGCGCAGCACACGCAGCGCCTGCTTTTGCAGTGCCTCCATGGAGCGCAAAAGCGGCGTCTTTTTATCCAGCGCTTCCCCGCCGTAGGAGCAGAAGGCGGTCGGAATATACAGCGTCCGATCCTTGACAAAGGCATAGGAGGTCGGGTCCCAGGCGGTATAGCCACGCGCCTCAAAGGTCGCACGAAGACC
>FR890431.1 GCA_000433415.1 Clostridium sp. CAG:448 | reverse complement strand
TGACGGAGAGATGGGGATTCGAACCCCAGAAGGGCTTATGACCCTTACACGATTTCCAGTCGTGCGCCTTAGACCAACTCGGCCATCTCTCCATATGTAGTTGCGGCGCAGAATCACACCCGCGACTCATTCATCATACCACAACGTTGTCTGTTTGTCAATAGCTTTTTTGAAAAAAATCGAAAATGTTTTTTTGTGTGCTCGCTTTCCGGTCGAAGAGGTAGCGAAAAAGAGATAAAAAATATGTTTTTTGCGGAAAATGATTGCAAAAATGGCGCGAATGTGGTATACTGGTGACAATTAACATGGGTAGGTGTGAGGTAAAGGCAGAATGGCTCGGAATCCGTATCTGGAATGTGGGAAAATTATAAATACGCATGGATGTGAGGGCGGCGTCAAGGTGCAGTCCTACTGCAATACGCCGGAAGATTGCAAGGCGCTTCGACGTGTTTTTCTGCGCGAGGGTGACAGCTATCGTGAACTGCGCGTGCGCCGTGCATCGGGCCTGGGCGGTTTTGTGCTGTTTTGGTTGGAAGGAATTTCCGATATGGATGCGGCAGCGGCGCTCAAAAATGCAACACTGTATGCGGCGCGGGAGGATTTTTCCCTGGAAGAGGGCGAGTATTTTCTCTCCGACGTGATCGGAATGGCGGTGCGTGACGCGGACAGCGGTGAAATTTACGGGGAAGTGACCGACATCATGGACAGTGCGGTCAACCATTTGTATGTGGTGCGCACGCCAGCAGGGGAGGAGTGCCTTCTTCCGGCGGTAAGTGTCTTCGTCAAAAAAATTGATTATGACAAAAATGAGGTCTTGGTGACGCCGGTGGAGGGACTTTTCTGATGCGGTTTGATATTATGACGCTGTTTCCGGAAACGGTTGATTACATTTTGGGACAGAGCATTATCGGGAGAGCGCAGAAAAGCGGAGCCATTCAGGTATTCACCCATAATATCCGCGACTACTCCGAGGATAAGCACCGGCGTGTGGATGATACGCCATACGGCGGCGGAAAGGGAATGCTGATGGCTGCGCCGCCGATCTGGAATTGCTACAATGCGGTTCTGCGGATGCAGGCGGAAGCCTGTTTTACGGGGATGCGGCGTGTGATTTATCTTTCTCCCGCAGGGCGGGTGCTCCGACAGGAGCATGCGCGCACGCTTGCAACCTATGACAGTCTGATTCTTTTATGTGGGCATTATGAAGGAGTGGACTACCGGATTGTTGAAGAGATTGTGGATGAGGAAATTTCGGTCGGCGATTATGTGCTGACCGGCGGGGAGATTCCCGCCTGTATTCTGACGGATTGTGTTGCACGTCTGGTGCCCGGTGTGCTTTCCGACCCGGAGTGCTATGAAAAGGAAAGCCTTTCCGGCGGAAGGGTGGAATATCCGCAATATACAAGACCGTATGATTTCAACGGTCGGAAGGTTCCGGATGTGCTTGTCGGCGGCAATCATGCGCTGATTGACCGGTGGCGGGAAGAGGAAGCGCTGCGGCTGACACGGCTGAAGCGACCGGATCTTTTGAAAAACGACACCGGGGACAAAACGTGACACGGGCGAGAAAGACTTGACCGCGCGCGGGTGAGGTCAAAGAAAGGGGGAGGAGAATGAAGCAAGGTCATAATGGCAGAAAAACGCTTTACCGCGGTTTTGTGGTGCGGTTGGACGGCTGGTGCGCCAAACTATATGAGACCATCGGTAAAAGCCTGGTCGGGCGTGCAATGACGGCATATACGCAGGAAGGCGCTTATCTGATGCACCGAAAGGTGACTGCCGGTTCCGGCGGCGGAAACGCGCAGGGAATCCGGCGGCGGATGTCGGGCATACTTGAGAACAGCGGTACCACGCGAACCCTTGTTCGTCTTGCCAATCTGTTCGCTGACTGTCCGCTGAACATATACGGCGTCTTTTTCCTCATGTACGGGCTGATTTCAACGTTGATGTATGTGGTACAGCAGTTGGTGGGAAACCGGTTGGATACCGAGATCGGCACTACACTGACGGCGGGGATTATTGCGGTTTCTGCCGTCCCTCTGCTGTTTTCATCTGACCCTTTACGTGTACATGTGCGTTCCAGTCGGATCGGCAGATTCATCATGGGTGAGGATCATGCGGCACCGGCCGAACAGGGCTCCGGTCGTTTCAATACGGTATTCGGTATTTATATGGCGCTCCTCTTCGGCGTTTCCATGGGGCTTTTGTCCGGATTTTTCAATCCTGTTTTGGTACCGGTCGGCGCGTTGATCATTATGCTCCTGTTTGTCCTCTTTCTGTACCCGGAGACGGGTGTTGTGTTGGCGGCGGCAGCGGCTCCGATTCTCTGGATTTGGGACAGCCACGCTCTGGTTTTGCAGATTTTGCTTCTGCTGACGTGGCTGAGTTATCTGCACAAGTTACTTGAGGGACGCCGCACGGTGCATCTGGGGCTTGCCGGGGTGATCGTTTTGCTGTTTGGCTGTAATTATCTGCTGTGCGGTATCGGAAGCGATCCGGTGGGTGGCTCTGTACACGATGCGGTGAGTGGTGCGATCATGATCAGTGGCTATTTCCTTGCAACAAATCTGATGACAACAGGCAGATGGGCAGACCGCTGTGTGAAGCTTTTCTGCACCTCGGTCACGGTGGTCGGTGTGCTGGCACTGCTTGTGCGTCTCTGGGGACAGGTTGCCGTTGCGTGGTGTACACAGATGGGCGCGGAAACCTTTTTGGCAATTTTGACGCCGCTGTGCCGGACCTTGGGAGCGGATGGCGGATTGTATCTTTTCGTTTTACCGGTTCTGCCGTTGCTGTTGTTGTATCTGACGTGTGCACGCAGTATTCACACGGGGGCAATGTACGCTTTGTTGCTGTTGTTTTTGTGCGCCGTCATTGCGGACGGCGGCATGGGATGGCTTTGGATTTCCTTGCTGATCGGAATGGTTTTGTACCTGCTTTGCCGGAGTCATCATACGCTGACTGTGCTTCTGCTTTTACTGCTGCCCCTGGTCTGCATCGCTTTGCTTTTGCAATTGCCTGCTTTTGCGCAGTTTCCTCCGGTTGCGCTGATCCGTTCCGAATTGGAAAGCCTGCACAAAGTTGCGGAAAACAGCGCGGCAATGGCGCCGTTCTTCCGGATGCTTTCGGATCATCCGTTCGGCGTCGGGGTGGGGGACGGTCTTGTGGATGTTGCGCTTGCTGCGTATGGAGGTACCCATGTCCCCAACAGCTTTTGGCTGCGGTTGTGGGCACAGACGGGGATACAGGGCTTGCTTTTGTTTGCACTGTTCTCATTCCTGTTTTTGCAGAGAGTGTTGGAGTACCGCAAAATCGCATTTGATCGCAACAGGCGGGACAAGGCGGTTGCCATCTGCTTCGGAATTTTGCTCTTGTTGCTCTTAGGGACGCATGTTCCGATATTTGAAAACAACTACAATTTGTTTGTATTCTGGACACTGGCGGGAATGACCAATGCCTGCATTCGCGCGGGACGTGACAATGAGTTCCGGAGTCTTTCCGACGAGGATGCGACGGTGACAAGTGCGGATATTACCGTGTCGGTTTCCTAACGCACAATCTGAACAAGGAGGAATCTTTCTATATGGCACGACGGAATGAATTTGACGAAAAGCGCGACATCGGTTATGCGGACGGCGAAAAAGCTTCCGGTCTGGAAGACGGCGCATGGCAGGGACGGCGAACGCCGGGAAGAGTCGCAATCGAACATGTAAAACGGACGGATTATCAACAGACAAGGCGGCGCGCGAAACGTAAGCAGTTGCTTGTGGATTTGTTGGTTCTGCTTTTTCTGCTCTCACTGATCAGCGGCATGGTTGCGGGGGTATGGTTTTTGATCGGGCGTTATACCGTGCACTATACGACTGTCGATGTGACCTATACGGTGCTGTTTGATGAGGTGCCCGACGTGCTTCTGTACAGCCCGAGCGGCGACCAGGTAGTCGGGTCCGGTACGCGGATGTATCTGCACGGGATTGCCAATGACCGGGATGAGTTGGGGGAGATCACGAAAACAGAGGTCATATCGTCCGACCCGGATAAAAAGACGACCGATTTGCTTGTAACAGTCAAGACGACCGCAACCTATAATCTGGACAAAGGATACCGGGTGGCTGACACACGGATCGCGGTCGGGCAGGAACTGGATTGCAGATTTAACCGTTTGATTCAAACCGGAACGGTGGTGGAACTGATGCCGGTGCAGACGAAGGGGGAATCGTAAATGGAACAGAATCGGACAGATAAAAAAATCCGCAATAGGCGTGTGATTCTGGATGTGTTCGTCATTCTTCTTTTGGCGGTTTCGGTTGCGGGAGTGGTATTTCGTTGCTTCTTTTATGAACGTATCGCAAAAACGGATCGGTCGCAACGCGTCAAAATCACCTTTGAAGTTGTGGATGTATACGCCCCGGTGGTGGAGAATCTGCACGAAGGGGACAGTGTTTACCTGGAGGCGGACGGAACGCGGCTTGGTGTATTGCTATCGGACGCAGAGGAATCTGTGATAACGAATGAGGAAACAGTACAAACGGACGCGGCACAGCAGGAAGGGGAAACAGAGACAAAGGATCCTTACCGGAAGACGAATGCAACGGGAACTATTGTCACGGTGGAGGGAAAGGCGCTCAACAACAGCTTCCTCTTTGACGGAAAGACAGTGCTCGCAATCGGAGACGAAGTGAAGCTTTATACCGATCGTGCGGTCTTTTATGCCGTTATCATGGGGATTGAAGAGGCGGAATAACGTGTATATCTACTTTTATGCGACTCCTGTTGTGCAATACCGACAATCGAACAGATGCGGAACCATATAAAATCTCCAAATATTACTCTTGATTTTGGATTCCACTTTTGATATACTATTTACAATGTATAAAAATGCGGGGGTGTTTTTCCCTTGCAAAGCCGAAGATAACAGAGGAGAGTTATATGAAAACCCGTGACATCGTTATTACCAATACACGTGGACTGCACGCGAGACCGGCGACCTTTTTCATTCAGAAGGCAAATTGCTACAAGAGTTCGATTTGGGTTGAGAAGGACGACAGAAAAGTCAATGCGAAGAGTCTTTTGGGCATCCTTTCCCTGGGAATTGCGAAAGGAATGACTATTCGCCTGATTGCGGACGGACCCGATGAGGATGCCGCGATTGATGGGTTGGAGGCTCTGGTCAATTCCGGCTTTGCTGAATAAATGAGCGGTTGTAACGGCGGCATGAGGCGGCATCGTCAGCGGATGCATGGTTCCATGCCGCCGTTTTCCGTTCACATAGTGGTGTCCGGCTGAAAAGAAGTCCCTGGGAAGGAGTGTACGTTTATGGCAATTCGGGAAGAAGAACTGGCAAAATTGCTGGAAAAGGCAAATACACTCCCGCTTTGTCCGGGGGTATACGTGATGAAAGGGCGCGACGGCGGCGTAGTGTATGTAGGAAAATCCCGCAAGCTGAAAAACCGCGTGTCCCAGTATTTTCATAACGGCGAAAAGAATATCAAGACCGAACGGATGGTTGCTTCAGTCTGCGATTTTGACTATTACGTGTGCGCGACCGAGATTGAAGCGCTGACACTGGAAAATACGTTGATCAAGCGGTATACGCCCAAATACAATATCCGCCTCAAGGATGCAAAATCGTACCCGTATATCAAAATTACGGACGGGGAGTATCCGACGCTTTTGATGACGCGGCGGCGCGAGAATGATAAAGGGCGGTATTTCGGTCCTTATTCCGGTGTTTCTACGGTTTATTCTGTGATCGGGACGCTGCAGCGCACACTGGGATTGCCGAACTGCAAGCGGCGCTTTCCACGTGATATCGGTGTGGAACGACCGTGTATTTATTATCAGATGAATCGTTGCTGCGGTGTCTGTACGGGTCAGATCAGCCCGGAGGAATATGCCGGCTTGATCCGCACAGCCGCAGATATTCTGCGGGGCAACATTAGCGGCGCCAAGCGGGCGCTGACCGAGGAAATGATGCGTGCGTCGGATGAGGAACGCTACGAGGCGGCGGCGCGGTGCCGCGATACCATTGCTGCTTTGGAGCGCCTGCGTTCCAAGCAGCATATGGTGGAGTCGCCGGACACGGAAGAAGACGTTGTGGGACTTTACACGGATGAATTCGGTTCCTGTGTCTCGGTGTTCTGCATTCGTGCCGGCGTTGTCGCGGATACGGATCGCTTTCCGTTTGGTCGGGACGTGATTGTCGACGAGGGGGCTGTGATATCCTTTTTGTGCGACTATTATGCCAAAAGAGAGTATATTCCGAAAACAGTGCTGCTTTCTTTTGAACCGGAAGAGGAAGACCGGGAACTTTTAGCCGCATTTTTGTCCGAAAAAGCGGGGCGGAAGACAGAGGTCCGCACGCCGGAACGGGGCGCAAGCCGCGCTCTTTGCGAAACGGTGCGTGCCAATGCGGAAGAGGCGGTGCGTCTTGCGCGAAAGCAGGCAGAGAAGGACGACGGTGTGTTGACACGTCTGTGCGAACTGCTGGGGCTGGAGTCCTATCCTTCGCGGATTGAGGCGTACGATATTTCCAACTATGGGGAAGAACACCTGACTGCCGGCATGGTGGTATGCGAGGACGGCCGGATGAAAAAGAGCGATTACCGCTATTTCCGCATCGGTTCCGTGGAAGGAACCGACGATTATGGCAGGATGGGGGGGGACGATTATGGCAGTATGCGCGAGGCGCTTTCCCGCCGGTTGGCGCATTTGTCTGACGGAGAAGGTTCTTTTTCACACAGACCGGATCTGATTCTTTTGGATGGCGGTATGAACCATGTGGCAGTCGTCCGACAGGTTTTGCGGGAAATGCATGAAGATATTCCGGTGTTCGGTATGGTCAAGGACAATTATCACAAGACGCGCGCACTGTGCACGGACAGCGAGGAGATCAGTATTGCCCGTGAGAATGCCGTGTATGTGTTTCTTTACAAATTGCAGGAAGAGGTCCATCGCTTCACGATTTCCAGAATGCAGGCGGCAAAGAGAAAAACGCTCAGGACTTCTTCTCTGACGGTCATTCCCGGTATCGGCCCGGCAAAGGCGAAGCGCCTGCTTGATGCCTTTGGCGGAGCGGGAGCTTTGCGTGAAGTATCCGAAGAGGCGATTGCCGGGGTGGACGGGATCAGCGCCCGGGATGCAAAGGCGGTCTATGCGCATTTCCGGGGAACGGAGAAAAAATGAAAAGGGGACGTTATTATGAGAATTGTGACCGGTAAGGCGAAAGGGTGCAATTTGACGGCACCGGCAGGCGAGGAAACAAGACCGACGCTGGCGCAGGTGAAGGAAGCAGTGTTTTCCATGATCCAGTTTGACCTGGTGGGAAAAGAGATTCTGGATCTGTTTGCGGGGTCCGGACAGCTTGGATTGGAAGCGCTTTCGCGCGGTGCGGCGCATGCGACTTTTGTGGATATTTCGGGAAAAGCCATTGCGGCAATTGAGCAGAACGCAGCCAAAACACGTTTGGCGGACGGGTGTACAATCGTCCGGGCGGGATGGAGTGACTTTTTAAGAATGCGCGGGGGGAAAGTCGTATACGACTTCGTTTTTCTGGATCCCCCGTATGATATGGGTGTGTTGCCGGCGGTTCTCCGCTGCCTTTTGAAATACAGAATGCTGCGGAAGACCTCCCTTGTCATCTGTGAAAGTGCCCAGGCGGCAGATGTGTTTGACGGTGATGAAGAATTGCGTGCATGCTTCCATACGGAGCGTGAAAACCGCTACGGGCAGGCATATATAACGCTTTTGTCTCCGGTTTTGTCCGATCGGGCGGAGGAATCAGTGTGAAGACTGCGCTGCTGCCCGGAAGCTACGATCCGATTACGGTCGGGCATATGGATGTGATTTTGCGTGCCAATATGCTTTTTGACAGGGTGATTGTGTCAGTGATGAACAATGATGCAAGAAAGTATGGTGCGGCGCTGTCGGATAAGCACTATCTGTTTTCCATGGAGGAGCGAGTGATGCTTGCGCGTGCCGCGTGTGCACAATTGCCAGGGGTAGAGGTGATTGGCGGGGACGGTTTGCTGATTGATCTTTTTGATGCCGTCGGTGCCGATGTGATTCTGAAGGGTGTGCGGAACGAAACGGATTTTACGTATGAGCAGAAACACGCACACTGGAACCGAACGCACAATCAAAGAGCGGAAACGTTATATCTGCCGGCGGATGAACGGTATGAATCGGTCAGTTCGACCATGGTCAAAGAACGCCTGCTTGCCGGTCAGTCACCGGAGGGGCTTGTGCCGCAGGGAGCTGCCGGTATGATATTGGATATATTAGAGAGGCGAAACATAGGGGGATCTGAAAAGTGAAAAAGGAAGTTTCCAAAAATAAGGGTATGGGCGATTACGGAAAGAACGCTGTGGCTGGCATTGTCGTAACGGCGTTGATCGGCATCATTATCGGCGTTCTGATGATTGCATTGGCGCGGACGGACATCATTGTCAAGGTTTTGCATGTGACCATGATTGTTGTCGGCGTTGTAACCGTTGCGGTCAATATTCCGGGCATCATTACCGGTGCGATGAACACCGGGGAAAAAGAAGGAGTTCTGACGCTCGTTTGGTCGGTGATCGGTGTGCTGTTCGGCATTCTGCTGATCATCAATCAGGGACCCGTCATTTCTGCCATGGTGGCGCTTTACCTGCTGATTATGCCGGTAGTGCGGTTGATTACCGCAGTGGATCGCAAGGCGCAGCTGCGTGCCGAGCTGCCGCGGTTGATTTTGGGACTTGTGATTGCAATTCTGTTTCCCGGAACGCTTGCCGACGGCGCAATTGCGGTGCTTTGCTGGATTTTGCGCATTGCAGGGATTGTTTTAACGCTTCTTTCGGTGGTATATGCGGTGGTCGGATGCATTTTGCTGAAAAAAGCGGAAAAGGAAGCCGCAAAGCCGCGTCCGAATGTGATTTATGCGGATACAACCGGCGACGGGAAAATTGATACCGTTTTATTTGACGATGACCGGGACGGAACGGTGGATCGGGAAACACCCTATGAGAAATGAGCGAATGTGACCAAGTCGCATTCCGACTGCGGAATAATCATCCGTCTGTCATAAGGGATTCACACAATATTCATATGTCTGTGGTAACCTTAAAACACTGAGCCGTTTGGCTCCGAAAAGGAGTAAGCATGAGTAAGAAAAAAGACACATATAATCAGACAGCGATCAGAACTTCCATCGGCGGGCAGGCGTTGATTGAGGGCATCATGATGCGCGGACCGAAGCTGACTGCGATGGCGGTGCGCAATACCAAAGGTGAAATCGTGATTGAAAAAGAACCGACGACCATGTCCAAACACAAAAAAGTAGGGAAAATTCCGTTTGTACGCGGCATTTTCAATTTTGTGGATTCCATGAGATGCGGCTACAAATATCTGATGCGTTCCGCACAGCTTTCCGGATTGGAGGAAGCAGAGGCGGAATTGGCTCGTGAAAAAGAGGAAAAGAAAAGAAAGAAAGCGGGAGAAGCGGCGGCGGAAGAGACTTTCGGCAATCCGGTTGATCCCGCCGGGACGGTCACTGCCACGTCCGTTGCGCAGCCGACGGAAGAAGCAGGTGCCGCACCGTCGGCAGATAATGCGATGCCGGCGCCGGACGGAGACGGCGCTGCGGCAGTGATTCCGGAGCCGAAAAAGGAGAATTCTCCCTTGTCTGTGCTTGTGATGGTTCTCGGTGTGGTGTTCGGTGTCGGTATTGCGGTAGGGCTGTTTGTGATTCTGCCGACACTGATTTACAGAGGATTTGCACATTTGATTCCCGGGTTGCAGCCTGCCGGACATGTGGCTCTTACCTCGCTTTACAAGTCGTTAATTGAGGGCATCGCACGGATTTTGCTCCTGGTGGGCTATATGGCTGCCGTTTCCCTGATGAAAGACATCCGGCGGACATTCCAGTATCACGGCGCGGAGCATAAGACTATTTTCTGTTATGAGCATGGGCTTCCGCTGACGGTCGAGAATGTACGCAAACAGCGCCGCTTTCATCCCAGATGCGGTACGTCATTTTTGATTCTGATGGCTTTGGTCGGTATTTTTATTTCTTTCTTGATCGATCCGTTGTACTATCTGATCAGCGGTTCCGATGCGGGGATGCCGCTCGTGCTTCGCTGGGGAATCAAGCTTTTGCTGATCCCGCTGATTGTCGGCATCGGTTATGAATTGATCAAGTTTGCGGGCAGGCATGACAACCTGCTGACGCGGATTATTTCCGCGCCGGGACTTTGGCTGCAGCGTCTGACCGTTTATGAACCGGATGATTCTATGATTGAATGTGCCATTGCCGCCGTCAAAGAGGTGATTCCCGATGACGGAAGCGACAGGCTCTGATCTGTTTTTTCTCTAAATTTTTAACCGAAGGAGTGTTTTTACCATGCGCGTGATTGTGTGTAAGGATTATGAAGAAATGTCCGATGTTGCCGCAAGGGCGGTGGCGGAGGTGATGAACCGGAATCCGCATGCTGTGTTGGGACTGGCAACAGGTTCCACGCCGGAGGGGATGTACGACCGTCTTGTGGAGATGAACCGCGACGGGGAGATTGATTTTTCGGGCATTACAACCGTCAATTTGGATGAGTATTACCCGATTTCACCTGAAAATGAGCAAAGTTATCGCTACTTTATGAATAAACACCTGTTTGATCGGGTGAATATTAAGAAGGAGAACACTTACGTGCCTGACGGAACGGCTCCCGACGCGATGGCAGAGGCGGCACGGTATGAGGCATTTGTCCAGTCGCTCGGCGGTGCGGATCTGCAGATTCTCGGAATCGGTCGGAACGGTCACATTGCGTTCAATGAGCCGGAGGCGGCGCTCTATCCCGAAACCCACGTGACGGCATTGACTGCGGACACCATTCAGGCGAATGCGCGTTTCTTTGCAAGCGAGGATGAGGTTCCGCGGGCGGCGCTTACCATGGGTATGGGAACCATTCTTTCCGCAAAGAAGATTGTCATCCTTGCCAACGGAGAAGGAAAGCGCGAGGCGGTTCGCCGCATGCTGGA
>FR890430.1 GCA_000433415.1 Clostridium sp. CAG:448 | reverse complement strand
CCCGCGACCGTACGCTGACCTTCCGCATCCCGGCATACGGCGCCCTCATGATCGCCGACCGCACGGATTTTTCCTGACGCCGCCGGTCTGACCGGTAAAAAAAGCAGAACACCGCGCGTGATGTGCGCCTCCCGTTTTTGGGGGAACACATCACCGGTGTTCTGCTCTTTTGTTTTGGATTTTTCCGGATTATATCTCTAATGCCTTACTTTTCGTAGACCTCGATCTCACCGAGTCCCGCGCGCTTGGTGCCGAGCGTCAGGCGCACGTAACGGGCGTCAATGGCGTCAAAGGTGATTTCCTTTTTGTCACCGACCTCGCTGACATCGCTAAGTTCCGTCCAATTCACGCCGTCGACGGAGTAGGCAATGCGGATGTTCTTTGCTGTTTTCTTCGCATTCCCCGGCAGACCGTACAGATTGATGCGGCCAAAGCTGCGCACGCTGCCCAGATCCAGCGTCAGAACCGGCGATTCGCGGTAGAAGTTGGAGTTTGCAGCCATGTAGCCGCCGCGGTCGGTCACGCCGTCGGTCAGCATGTAAGCTGCGTTCTCGGAAGCGGACCAGAAATCATAGGAAGAGGTGGAAGCGTACACCGGGCAGTTGAGCGCCATGTTTTCGGACTGCGCGGTCTTCTGTGCGGCGTCATATCCCTCGGGCAGACGGAAGAGTGCGAAATCGCCCGCCGCGATCACTTCAGTAAACTTACCGTCCTGCATGCTGACCGTTTCCCACTTGCCGTCGCGGTATACCTCAAGAGAGGTCAGATCCGCAGCCGCGTGCAGAGAGAAGGTCCGCTTACCGTTCGGCTTGAAATTCTTATTAACCACTACGACATACTGCTGTTGCTGTCCTTCCTCATACGAACGGTAGAGCGTGAAGATGGCATCATAGGTGCTGTCCTGGGTCAGGACAAAATCATCCGGCAGGGCGGGGTTTCCGGCAATCGCTCTGGTATGATAGATTTCGATCGCATCGCTCTTTCCCAGGATTGTGCCGTACTCCAGTACGCGCCGGTTGACCTCGCAGATACCGTCATACATGGACGAGGGCTTGTAGTCGGGTCCGATGACGCCGGTTTTGTAGCCGCCGCTCAGCGGGGTCAGGTAGACAAACCACTTGTAATTCTTGATCCCGTAGGCAATGCACAGGGAGGCATTGTAAGTAAGATCGAAATCGGAAGGAATCCGCATCGCGCCGTCATCTCCGAATGCCTGCATATAGTAGCCGGTATCGAAACGGTACTGCAAGCCCGTGCGGTTGATCTCGTACAGGTTCGCATAGGCGTCATTTCTGAATCCGCCGTCGCTCGTAAAGGGATAGAAATCATAGGACAGATACCGGTTGCGGACGCCGGCAAAGCCGGAAACGGCACAATAGTCGCGGATATACTCTTTCCAGGACGGGAATCCGCCGTTGGGCAGCAGATTGAGGTGTGCGGTCAGGTGCGGGTTGTACGCATGGAGGATCTTGACTACATTCGCATAATCGTTGGACTCCTCGTGCGGCTCGTCGGTCAGATACACACCGCCGAATCCCGCGCGGTTTTCGTACTTTTTGACAATGTCAAGGATCACATCCGCATTCTTCGACTGGATGATCTGTTCTTCATGAATCGGATCGCAGACCGAATAGAAGATATCGCGCTCGGCGCACAGGTGCATCATATAATCGCAGATCTGGTTGCCGTTGCGGTCATAGGTGCGGGTTTCCTCCAGGTATCCGATGTTTGCCTGCTTCATGTAATCCACGCAGTCCACGATGTTTTCCGCATACACGAAATTGGAATGATAGAACGCAGACACCCGGAAAGCGGTCACGCCGTCGTCAATCACACGCACCCTGCACGCGGCAAGGTTTTTTCCGTCGTAGACGTACACGGTTGCATCCCCGGCGCTGACCGGCTCAAGGTTTCCGTTTCCGTCCACACGGACCACGTCGATGTTGTCGCTGACATAGCGGTAGTGCGGGTTTTCCGCATCCGCCACCCGGTAGCCGTCCACACGCAGGGCGGCTTTGGTGTCAAGATAGATCCACATATGGTCCTGGTACAGGTCGATATTGTTCTTTGCCGTAATGTTTGCCATCACCTCTGCCTCGGCAAGCGCGTAGTGGCGCACGCCGTCCGCATCCGTGGGCACACCGGTCATCACGACGCGGACATAGCGCGCCGCGCCTGCCTTGAAGGACACGGTCAGAATGCCGTCCGCCGTGCTTGCCTGCTTTTCTGTGGCAACCGTTGTGTAGTTCTTGCCGTCCTGGGACAATTGCACTTCATAGGCGGTCGGGAGCAGTCCCTCCATCCCCGCTGCGGCGTGCAGGCGCACGGCGGTCACGGTATAGGCGGTTCCCAGGTCGATAAAGAAGCTGCCGTCACCCTCCAGAGCGCCGGAGTCAAACACCGCGTCGGTCTTGCCGTCGTTCAGGTACAGGTTCGTGCCGTTTTCCTTGAGGGCATTTGCCAAAACAAAGCCGCGCAGCGCCACGTTGGCGTTTCCGACGATTTCATCCGAAACGTCCGGAACGCTGTCCATCACACCGGAGGTGGTCTCCTCCTCGGTGCTCTCTTCTTCTTTGGTGGTTTCTTCTCCGGCGGTGCTGTCCGCGTCGGTGGTGCCGGCAGTGCTTTCCTCCGGCTTGGTCGCCTCCCCGGTGCTCTCGTCGGGTTGCTTTTTGCCGGAACAGCCGATCAGCAATGCAAACACGGCAACGCAGGCGCCGATCAACAGCAGTTTTTTCAGTGTTTTCATAAAAATCTCCTCTCTTGTCTTGTTTTCCGGTTTCCCGGTAAAAGTAGAGACACATTATAGCACACTTGCCTACGGTTGTCAATAAAAAGAAAAAATTTTTATCCGTTTTTTGTCACAAGTGACCGAACGCCGTCGTTCTGCAGCAATATCGGGCAAAATCCGTGCGGATGGGACAAAATTTCCCGCAAATCGCCGCAGAACGGTTGCAAAAGGTGAAAAAATGTGCTATACTACACGCGTACATGCGTCCGCGGTAAAGGCGGGCGGAAAAAATGAGAATATTTAGTTTCATGACGGGAACACGGGCTAAGGGAAAGGGCTGTACGATCCTGATGCCGCTTTTTCTTTGGGCATGAAGGCGCAAAGAAAAAGCTTGGCAAAAAGAAAACGCCGAGAGAAGATTTCGCCGTCTGCGGACGGCGACGAAGACTACGCGTCCTCGACGGCGCCGCCTCTTGGAAAAAGGCGGGCGAAAACTTTTGGAACTTTGGAACGTGCGTTTCCGTTGGAAACAACAAGGGGGGATTGCATATGAATGAAGTCAAAAAACCGAAAAAGACACTTTTGATTTTTTACTGCGTGGTTCTGGCGCTGATGCTCCTGGTGAATATGGTGGTCATTCCGAACATTCTGGCACACCGGGTCAAAGAGGTGGACTACGGCACCTTCATCACCATGACCAAAGAGGGCAACGTGGGATTGGTGCAGATTTCGGAATCCGAAAATCTGATTACCTTTACCGACAAAGACCAAAAGCAGATCTACAAGACCGGCATGGTGGACGACCCGGACAGAACCAACCGTCTTTACGAAGCCGGCGCGCAGTTTTCCGGCGAGATCGTGGAACAGCCGTCGATACTCTCCCAGCTCTTTTTCAACTGGGTGCTGCCGATTGCCATCTTCTTCCTGATCGGTCAGCTCATTTCCCGGCTGATCATGAAAAAAGCCGGCGGGCAGAACTCCATGATGTTCAACATGGGCAGGAGCAATGCCAAAATCTATGTCCAGTCGACCAACGGCATCAAATTCTCCGACGTTGCGGGCGAGGATGAGGCAAAGGAGAGCCTGACCGAGATTGTCGACTATCTGCACAATCCAAAAAAGTATGAGGAAATCGGCGCAAAGATGCCCAAAGGGCTTCTGCTTGTCGGCCCTCCCGGAACCGGTAAGACCATGCTGG
>FR890429.1 GCA_000433415.1 Clostridium sp. CAG:448 | reverse complement strand
AACAGGTAATCGTTGACCGACGCGCCGTCAAACCGCACCTCTGCCCCCGGCAGAACGGTCAGACCGATGCGGTCGCCCTCCTCTTTTGCCGCGCGGTAACCGCGCAACCAGCGTTCCGTCCGCTGTGCCTGCGTCTTTCCCGCAAGCTCCCCGGCAAACCAGTCGTCGAAAAACAGCGAAAAATAATGATCCGTCACGACCACGGCATCGTATCCCGCGGCTTTGTACATGCGCATTGCCTCTGCCGCCGGAACATGAGCGCAAAGGTCGTTTTCGGCGGTGTGCAGATGCAGTTCAATCTTCACGCGCGTCCCCTCCGTTTTCTGCTTTTTCCGCCGGGTTCTCCGCTCCGTCCGGATACGCCAAAAGGAACAGCTCGCCGATGCGTGCCGCCTCGCCGGACAGGTGCAGAAAGCCGAACAGCACCTCCAACGCCGTTGCGTCGCGGTACTGCTCCTTCGTCGCGTGGGGCGGCAGGTTCCGGTGCGCCATATTGCGCCCCCTGCGCATCCAATCCGTCTCCTCCTGCGAAAGGAAAGGCAGAATGCGGGCAAGGGCGGACGCCTGCGCGGGTGCGCTGACGAACGCAAGCGACTCCCGGTTCAGCCGTCCCGCACCGCAGTGGTAGGTGCGCACAAGCCGCTCCCGCACCCACACCTCCAGAACCGCATCGCCAAGGTAGGCAAGCGCGGGAATCGGCATCTCCTGCGGCGTCATTGCAGGGCGTCCTTCTCTGCAGCTTCCGGTTCGGCGGGGGTTTTCTTTTTGCGGATACAGGGCGGACAGATGTTTTTGAACTTCTTTGTATGCATATTCATGATTTTTCTCCTTGCTTCGGGGCGTACCGTCAGTTTTTCAGGCTGTGAATCGGCGCGGGGATTCTGCCGCCGCGATTGATAAACACCGCGGGCGACTCCGTGCGCACCGGCATAATGG
>FR890428.1 GCA_000433415.1 Clostridium sp. CAG:448 | reverse complement strand
TCGGAGCTGCCTGTTGTCTGATTCTGCCCGGGTCTGCCGCCAAAGCCGCCGGGTCTGCCGCCACCCATGGATGTTCCGCCGCAGGCGTTGAATCCGTCATCGGATGCAACCACGCGGATGGTGCCGCCGCGAACCGTGACGTGAATGGCTTCCAGACCCTCGTAGCTTTTTGTGATGTCAATGGTACCGCCGTTCACAGTCAGTTCCTTGTCGGCGTGAATGCCATCATCTGTCGAGAAAAGGGAAAACATGCCGCTTCCGATAATGATCTCCGTGTCGGAATGGATGGCGTCGTCGGCACTGTCCACCGTGATGTGCGGCGTGCCGGAAACGGTCAGGGTTCCCGCCGCCTTCAAGCCCTTGGCGCTGGTTGCGGATTTGTTCTGATTTCCCTCGTCCCTGCCGCCGAAGCCGCCGGGTCTGCCCCATCCGGAGGAATAGGACGAAGAGGAGGGCGAGGGGCTCTTGGTTCCCGTGGTGGTGATGACCATGGTTCCGCCGCTGACTGTCAGATCGGTTGCGGCGCTGATACCGTCCCCGACCGCGGTCAGATAGAGCGCTCCACCGCTGATCTGAATCCACCCCTTTCCGTCTTTTTCTGTTTCCGCAGAGCGGATGGTATCCCCGCCGGAGGTGACATAGACCGTACCGTCGCTGATTTCTACGGAATCCTTGCCACGCAGACCGTGATTTTTGGCATTGACGGTCAGCGTGCCTCCGGTGATCTCCAAATCATCCGAAGTGGAAACGCCGTTTCCCCAATTGCTTATAATGAACAGGGAACCCTCCCCGCTGAATTTCAGGTCATCCTTGGCATAGATGGTGCCGTTCGGATAGGAAATGCCCTCCTGCTGTTCTTCATCGGGGACGATATAATCGGTATTTCCGTCCGAGAGCAGGTTGACGGAATCTTTGACGGTGCAGAAAATGACCTTCTTGGGGGCACTGACCACATAAACCGCCGGACCGTTAGCACAGGTAATGCTGATGCCGTTCAGGTACAGCTTGACCTTTTCCTCATCGGCGGTATCTACACGCAACTGTCCGTTGCTCAGAGCGCCGGTCAGTAGGTAGGAGCCGCTTTTTGTGATGGTAACCGTATTGCCGTCAACCTGTACGCCCTCGCCGTCCGCAACCGTGCCGTTGTCTGCGAGTGTGATCACCACCTCGTCGTTTCGTGTGTAGTCACCCGAAATAGCGGTAGATGCTTCCGGGGAGTCCGGCATGGTGTCGGCAGTGGCTGTGTTGGAAGCATTCCCTTCTTCCGTTGCGGCTTCGGTGTCGGAGCCTGTCGTTATGGTTTGTGTGGTGTCCGTACCGGAAGGATTGCTTTTTTGAGAGCACGCCGCGCAGGTCAACAGGAGTATTGTTGCCAGAATGCCGGCGAAAAGACGATTGGTGTTTTTCATATGCTTGCCTCCCGTGTCAGTTTTGATATAAAGAGTATACCGCCGCAGTGTGACACAGGGGGAGTCAAAACGGGAAAAAAGTTGTTTTCTTTGTGAAGAAAAAATGAATTGGCTTGACTTTTGTTCGGTTTTAGGTTACAATGAAGACAGAAAAGTAATACCTGGAGGAAGAGAAAAAAGAATGCGACTTGTGGCAACGTGCATGTTTGGAATGGAAAAGCTGTTGGGGGAAGAGATTGACCGTCTTGGGTTGCAGCGGACGGAAACAATCGACGGCAGAGTGTATTTTGAAGGAGAGGAGAAGGATATTCCCCGCGCAAACATTCATTTGCGGTGCGCCGAACGGGTGTTGATTTGCCTTGGATCTTTTCCTGCGGACACGTATACGGCATTGTTTGACGGAACCGCCGCTTTGCCGTGGGAGGAATGGATCGGAAGGGCGGACGCATTTCCCGTGAAAGGACATGCCATCAAAAGCAGGCTCTTTTCCGTACCGGACTGCCAGCGTATTATTAAAAAGGCGGTGGTCAGGCGTTTGGAATCCAAATACGGAATTTCCTATTTTCCGGAAGGCGGTGTCCGGTATCAGATTGAGTTTTTCCTTTTCAAAGATGTTGCGACGCTGATGGTCGATACTTCCGGTGTTGCACTGCATAAGCGCGGCTACCGACCCGTGGCAGGAGATGCTCCCATGCGTGAGACCCTTGCGGCGGCGATTGCGATGATGACACACCCGCGTGAGAATGTGCTGTTCTGGGACCCGATGTGCGGCTCCGGAACCATTGCGATTGAAGCCGCTATGATTGTGACGGGACGCGCACCGGGGCTTGGACGTGCTTTTGCGGGAGAGGCATTTGCACGCCTGCCGAAAAAACTGTGGGAACAGGCAAGGGAAGAGGCGCGTGCAGGCGTTCGTACCGATTCCGCTTTTGAAGCGTATGCTTCGGATATTGACGAAGACATTCTGGATCTGACCTATGAAACCGCTTTGCGTGCGGGTGTTGAACCGCATCTGAAAATCTTTGCGGCGGATGTGCGGAGGCTGAAAAAAGAGGACAGGCGCGGTACGGTGGTTTGCAATCCCCCTTACGGCGGGCGTATGGGAGAAATGAAAGAGGTGGAACAGCTCTACCGCGATATGGGAAAGGCGTTCCGGGACCTCGCCCCATGGCAGGTCTATATTCTGACCTCCTGTGATTATTTTGAAAAGCTGTATGGCAAACGGGCGGATCGGATCCGCAAGTTGTACAACGGCATGATTCCCTGTAACCTGTACCAATATCTGAAGGCATAAAAAAGAACGGTATTCCGAGCGAAAATGGGCGGAATACCGTTCTTTTTATAAGATTTTTCCGATTGCATCGGAAAGGCGGACGAAGTCCGCAA
>FR890427.1 GCA_000433415.1 Clostridium sp. CAG:448 | reverse complement strand
CGGAAAGGGGCAGGGACGTACCTGGTCAATTCGCTCCTGATTGCGCTGGCAACCGCCGCCTGCGGTACGGCAATTGCCTTCCTTTGCGCCTGCTTTACCGGTCGGGAAAGCGGAAAAAGTGCAAGAATGCTGCATCTGCTCTCCATTCTGCCGCTGGCGGTGCCCGGTATCGTCCTCGGGCTTTCCTACGTGCTGTTTTTCAAGGGCAGCTTCCTTTATCAGACGCTTGCCATCCTGATTCTGGTGAACACGGTGCATTTCTTCTCGTCCCCCTATCTGATGATCTATAACAGTATCGGCAAGCTCAACCCCAACCTGGAAGCGACCGCCGCCTCCCTGGGAATCAGCCGGCTTTACCTGATCCGGGACGTCATTCTGCCGCAGACCCGTACCACGCTTGCGGAGATGTTTTCTTACTTTTTCGTCAACTCCATGATGACCATTTCCGCAGTGGCGTTTCTTGCGGATCTGCGTACCAAGCCGATCGCGCTTCTGATTCCGCAGTTTGAGGCGCAGATGCTCTTAGAGGCGTCTGCCTTTGTATCGCTTCTGATTCTGCTTGCCAATCTCTTTATGAAGGGAACGGTCGCCCTGATCAGACGCGCCCTGACCCGCCGTACACAGAAAACGGCGGCGCCGGACGGTCTTGCCAATTTGTAAACGGAGGATTTTTTATGCTGACCAAAAAACAGTTTGACATTCTGTGCGCGGTTGAACACGACGGTGCGCAGACACAGCGTTCTCTTGCGGCAAAAACCGGGATGTCCCTGGGTGCCGCCAATAAAACCTTCGCGCAACTGACCGAGGCAGGATGGTTGCAGGACGGGGAACTCACGCCGGCAGGACTGGAGGCACTGGAGCCGTACCGCGTCCGGCGGGCAGTCTTTATCGCGGCAGGATTCGGCTCCCGCCTGGTGCCGATTACGCTCAATACCCCCAAGCCCCTGGTCCGCGTCAAAGGACAGCGCATCATCGACAGCCTCTTAGACGCGGTGATTGCGGCGGGGATCAAGGAAATCTACATTGTCCGCGGATACCTTTCCGAGCAGTTTGACCAACTGCTCTACAAATACCCCATGATCAAATTCATCGAGAACCCGGCGTATAACGAAGCAAACAACATTTCCTCCGTTATGTGCGCGCGTTACCTGTTGCAGAATGCGTATATTCTTGAGGCGGACCTGCTTTTGTATAACCCCGCACTGGTCACCAAGTATCAGTACGCAACCAACTATCTTGCCGTCCCGGTCAAGATGACGGACGACTGGTGCTTCACGGTCAAAAACGGCATCATTACCGGTCTGCATGTCGGCGGAACCGATTGCTGCCACATGTTCGGAATCTCGTATTGGGACGCCGAGGACGGCACCAAGCTGGCAGGGCATGTGGAAGAGGTGTACAACTCCCCCGGCGGAAAGGAGCGGTATTGGGATCAGGTGGCGCTGGACTACTACCTGCCCGAATATAAGATCGGCATCCGTCCATGCACCTTTGACGACATCGTGGAGATCGACACCTTCCGGGAACTGAAAAAACTGGACGAAACCTATGACGTCTGATTCCGCATACAAAAAAGCACTCCGCGCGGAGTGCTTTTTTGCTGTTTATGCCGCCTGAGGAGCGGGATTTTTGTTGTAGTCCTCGCACAGCAGGTTCATCGCCGTGCAAAGCTTATGGAAGTAAATGAACGGCCCGACCAGAATGAAGGTGCCGAAGAAATACCAGCCCCAGAAGGTCGATGTCCCGAAATCATAGGCAATGCCGCGCTCCGAGAGCGCCTGCTCTATGCGCGACACAATCTGGTAGTGCCAGATGATCATCACAATGGAGAAGGTGATCATGGACAGGAAATACGCAAGGGCGTAGCTCATGGTTCTGGAACCGTCGCGCCGGGGTGAAATTTTGTCCAGATCGTAGGAAAACGGCACGAAGAAAAAGATTCCGTATATTCCGAGCGTTACAATGCTCAGAAGCACCAGCTTCCACATCTTCCGGTTTGTCGGCATCTTGGGTGGTTGGTAGGTTTTCTCGGTACTTTCATCATAGGCATACTTGTACGGCATAGCGGTTCTCCTTTTCGATGTTGATCAGTTTGTATACATACTATACCATACAAGTCCCTGTCTGTCAATAGAAAAATAAAATTACACAAATAAATATAAATATTTTTTTCAGATTGTTCGACAAAGTTCGCCATTGCATGAGCTTGCGCCTGCGCAGAGCTGTCGGATCCGCATGTTTTTTTGCCGTGCGACTTGACAAGACCTGCGCGGCGTGCTATCATGGTTTCGGGGAATCTTTCCGAAGCAAATATACGGACAGACCCCGGAAAGGATTTTACCGCCATGACTGCCCTTCAGAACAATTCTATGAGCCCCGCTGTTTCCTGGCTGTTTCTCGGCTATTTTCTCGTGCTGTTTGCCGAGCGTGCGCACAGCCTTGTCCGCATCTGCCGGACTTCTTTTGCGGATCTGTACCGCACCGGGTTTGACGGTTTTGTCGATACCGTCACCGTTCTTTCCATGACAGCCGCCCTGTTTCTCCTGATCTTTGCCTGCAAAGGTTTTTGGCAGTCTCTCTTCAACCCTGCCGCCCTGCCGGATTACACCATGCTGACCGTTACCGCCGGTGTGATGCTGGTATCGGGGATGATGCATACGGAATATACCGTTGCGCCTGTTCAGTTCGTTTCTTACGGCATGCTGATCGTTGCCATGATTCTGCGCACCGTGCAGGTCTCGGCAGGCGCCGCTCATCCGTTCATGTTTTGGTATTCGCTTGTTTTCCTGACGGCGTTTTCCATGGCGATTCCCGTGATGTACCGCTCGGAAATCTCCCGCGCCACGCTTTTCCATGTGATCGAGGCCGTCGTGGCACTGGCATTGGTCGCCTGTTTTACATGGATGCTGCGGGATCTGTTTGCAGGGCAGGGAAGCGACCTTCTGCGTTGGATTCCGATGCTGATCGCCGCAGTCGGCGACGCCGTTATTCTGGCAATGCGTTGGAAGGAAAGCGTCAATACCTTTGTCCTGATTTTCATCGTTCTGTCGGCTGTGCTGTTTGCGGCGGGCAGGGTGCTGTTTGCGTTGCGGAAGTGACCCGACCCGTGACGGCAAATCCGGCTCTCCGGAATCGGAAAGGAGTATATCCATGCGATATTATGACATTGCAGTGATCGGCGCGGGACCGGCTGGCGCGACTTTTGCGCGGCTTGCGTCAGGGCACGGGCGCTCCGTTCTGCTGATTGACGGGCAAAGCGAGAGAACCCGCAAGCCCTGTGGCGGGCTTCTTGCGCCCGACGCGCAAAATGTCCTTGCCGGAATGAGGCTGAATCTGCCCAAGGAAGTCTTAGTCGATCCGCAGATCTTTTCGGTGCGGGTGTTTGACGTGAAAACACGCCGGACCCGCTTTTATCCGCGGCGGTATCTCAACATGGACCGGCTGCGGTTCGATCGCTGGCTGCTCTCCCTGGTGCCCGACAGCGTAGAGATTCTGGCGGGGCGCGTCACCTCCGTCGAGAAACGGCGGGAAGGTTTCCTGCTCGGTTTGGGCAGCGGCGCACAGGTCCTTTGCCGTACCGTCGTGGGTGCCGACGGGGGCAACTCTATGACCCGCAGCTTCTTTTTGTCCCGCCTTGGTCAGAAGGACCGGCTTCGGCGCTATGTGGCAATCCAGCAGTGGTTTGCCGACAACGGACGGAGCGAGCCGTTCTATTCCTGCATTTTTGACCCCGATACCAGCCCGTCCTGTTCCTGGTCTGCCTACAAGGACGGACAGATTCTGTTCGGCGGCTGTTTTGAGCCAAAGAACTGCCGCGCGGCGTTTGAGCGCCAGAAGGCAAGGCTGATTGCGGACGGCTTTTTGCCGATTGACGGAGTGCGGAGCTGCAAAACCGAGGCGTGCCTGGTCTGCAGTCCGGAGCGGCAGTCGGATCTGCTCACGGGCGGGGAGGGCATCTTCCTTCTGGGCGAGGCAGCCGGCTTTATCAGCCCCAGCTCCTATGAGGGCATCAGCTATGCCCTGGACAGCGGCAGACGCCTTGCCGAAGCGTTCGGCGCGGCGGATTCGTTCGACCCTGCACAAATCGGGGAGCTGTACCGGCGCATGACAGCCCCCTTGCGCCGCAAACTGCTGGTCAAGGAGTTCAAACGCAAGGTTATCTTCTCGCAGCCGACAAGAAACCTGATCCTGCGCACCGGTGTCGCATCGCTGCGGATCGGAACAAACCAAAAAGCATAAAGCAGGGAATCCGTAGGTAATTGCAATCACTTACGGATTCCTTTTGCCTTTTTGTGACAGAATATCAGACAAAGGAGAGTGATATAAGATGGTAGGAAGAAAAAGAATAAAAGAGACAAAAGAAATCACGGACGAAACACTCCGGCTCTTCGGGGATTATCTGGTCAGCGAAGAACGGGCAGAGGCTACCGTCGGCAAATATCTGCACGATGTCGGCAGATTCAGAATGTGGCTTGCGAAACGGGAGCTGTGCAAAACGGTGGTTCTTTCGTACAAATCACACCTGAGCGAGCATTACGCGCCCGCGAGCGTCAATGCCGCGCTGTCCTCGCTCAATTGTTTTTTCGGCTTTACGGAACGGTATGACCTACGGGTAAAAAGCTTGAAAATACAGAAGCAGATTTTTGCCCGTGCCGACAAAGAGCTGACCAAGGAGGAGTACGATCGCCTTTTGCGGGTCGCAAAGCAAAAGAAAAACGAGCGGCTGTATTTTCTGATGCAGACCATCTGTTCCACGGGAATCCGTGTGTCCGAAGTGCGGCATATCACCGTGGAAGCAATCCGCTGCGGCGTGGCGGAGATCAACTGTAAAGGAAAGCGCAGGCGGGTGTTTCTGCCGACGCAGCTTTGCGGCATGTTAAAGCGGTACGCAAAAGAGCAAAAAATAAAAAGCGGCTCCGTTTTCGTGACAAAGAACGGAAAACCGCTTGACAGATCGAACATCTGGAACGATATGAAGAAACTGTGTAAGGCGGCGAAGGTACCGGAGAAGAAGGTCTTTCCGCACAACCTGCGGCACCTCTTCGCACGCACCTATTACAGCCTGCAAAAGGACGTCGTGCGCCTTGCCGATATTCTCGGACACAGTAGTGTCAACACAACGAGAATTTACACAATGGAAAGCGGCGAAATCCACAGAAAGCAGATCCAACGCCTCGGACTTTTGCGATGTTAACATTTTTATGAATGATACCACATAATTTGCGTTATGTAGTGACGGCATTTATATGATACACCTAAAAAAGATATTTGTCAAGACATAAATATAACTTTTGATAAAAAAATTTACAGAATGTGGTTTTTACGGAAATTAATTCTTTGCAAAGTATCATTGCAGTTAACGGAAATCTGCAACAACTACATATACGGAACTCCCCATTGTATGACTTTAAAGCCTATGAAATACCATTTTTTTCATCGGCTCTAAAATGATGCAATTTTTTTTTACTTTTCCCCTCTGCCTACCGACTCAGGGGCATTTTGCGCAGCCGCATATACCACATAACGCAAATTATGTTGTGTTCCCGATTTCCGAATGCGGAGGTCATTCCATATGCGGTGGAGTGGTCGCAGACGGGAAAGAACTCTCGTAGGAAGAATTCGGGATGTCAGGTGAAATTCAGATTTTCATGAAAGGAAAAAGGTAAAATGAGAAAGAAGATTTTAGCTGTTGTACTCGCTGCGCTGATGATCATTTCGGTCCTGCCGGCGGCAGTATTCGCCGAGGATACCGATGTATGTCCCGGCAAGGGCAAGGCTCACACAGTGGATAACTGTACATCAGCCGTTGTGGCTGTTGTTGCAGGAAACTGTGCGGAGGGAGATCGTCACGAAGACGGTTACACGCTGTATGCGTGCGCCGTTTGCGGAGACTATTTTATCGGCAATGTCGTTGAGGCTGCGCATGTTTGGGAAACGGTGGAACCCGCTGCCAAAGATGCAACCTGCGAAGAGGCAGGTGTCAAAGAGACTCTGAAGTGTAAAGTGTGTGGTGAGGTAAAGGGCGGAGAAGAGATTCCCGCGCTGGGTCACAAGTATGTGCTGGTTTCGTCTACCGGCGACTGCGAGCATGCAGGTGCGAACATTTACCGGTGCGAGCGTTGCAAAAAGGAGATTACAGAGGTTGTTGAGGGTAAGGGTCACAAGTGGTCCGAACATCCTACCTCCGTCAAGAAGGAGCCGACCCACACCGAAACCGGTATTGCGGTTTACACCTGCACGAACAAGGGCTGCACAGAGACCAAAGAAGTTGTAATTGAGAAACTTCCTGCGGGTCATGTGGGTGTTGAACATAAGAGGGTGGACCCGACTTGTGCGAAAACCGGTATGAAGGCATATTGGGAGTGCGCGTGCGGCAAGGTGTTCTCTGATAAGAACTGCACCGACGAGGTTGCTCCTGAAAGCCTTGTTATTCCTAAGTCGAATAGGCATAAGCCGAATAAGACATCTGCCAAGGCTGCTACCTGCGACGAGGCTGGCAATTTGGCTTACGTGACATGCTCTGTGTGTGGCAAAATCTGGCTTGGTGAGCGTGTTTCCGGCGACCCTGTCGAGCAGAAAGATACGGTGAAGCCTGCAACGGGACATGATTGGAGTACCGTTCCGGTTAAGATTGTCCTCCCCACCTGTACCACAAAGGGATTTGAATTGTTCAAGTGCAACAAGTGTGGCGCTTTTGAACAACGGGATGAGAAACCTGCAACGAACCATGAGGGAACGACAACATTCACTGTGACCAAGGAAGCTACCTGTACTGAAAACGGAGAGAAGTCCGTTAAGTGCACGGCGTGCGGTGAAACGTGGCTGGAACCGATTCCGGCAACGAATCATGCAAATAAAACTATTAAGGCAACCGAGGCGGCTACCTGCACAAAGGAAGGCAAAACGACGTTTGAATGCCCTGATTGCGAGAAAACATGGACTGAAACGATTCCGGCAACAGGACACCGATTCACGCTTGTCGAAGAGAAGGCTGCTACATGTTTGGCTGCAGGCTACAAAAAATTCAAGTGTGCGGCTGCGGATTGTGCAGAAACCAAAGTAGAACAGATCCCTGCGACGGGACATCATTTCACCGAGCTTGTTGAAGTGAAGGCTGCTACATGTGTAACCGAGGGTTACAAAAAGTTTAAATGCGCAGATTGTGACGAAACCGGCAAGGAAGTAAGCGCTGTTGTTTCTGTGAGAGAATATACAGCGATCGATGACGCAAGAAAAGATCATCAGGGACTGGCAGAACAGCCCATCGAGACTGTGTCGGGCACTTGCTCTGCGTCCGGATACATGAAGTATCTGTGCCACGATTGCGGTGATGTTGTAACCATCACGCTGGAGAAGGATGAAAACAACCACGGCTGGCGTAGGGTTTTTGAAACTCGTGCGACATGCACAGAGGACGGCAGAAAAGAATATCAGGTCTGCCAGTATTGCGGACGCGTGCAGTTTGGCGGTCAGATCTATGATCTGGCAGATGAAGCGCAGGTGAAAGATTTTGAAGGGGCAATCCTGATCTCCCGTTTGAATCACTCTATGAGAGATGCAGACGCAAGAAAAGCTAACTGCGAAGAATTCGGATATACGCACCGGGTGTGCACCAACGACGGTTGTACATATGAGTACATCACCGACTACGTCCCGGCTATCGTTCACGTTTGGGTTGACGATGCGGTCAACTCCGAAGCTGCTACCTGTACCAAGGACGGCGTTGATGTGAAATACTGTGCAAATCCGGGTTGTAAGGAGACAATCCGCACCGTGATTCCGGCGTTGGGTCACGTAAACGCAAAGGGCGAAGTCCTTGCAGATTCCTGCACCGACGCTGCAACAGACCGTAAGTGCGTCCACGAGGGATGCAACTACGCCGGCGGTATTGTTCCTCAGAGCCACAAGGCTGTGAAGAACATCACCATTCCTGCAACCTGCCAGGAATACAAGCGTGAGGTTGAGATGTGCAGCGATTGCGGCAAGGTTCTCTCGACCAAGACTTTTGAATCCGAGGGCAAGGCTGGTCACAGCTACGGCGAGTGGACTATCACAAAGCAGCCGACCGCTAAGACTGAGGGTGAAAAAGAAAGAGTTTGCTCGGTTTGCGGTGATAAGCAGACGGAAGCAATCGCAAAGACCGCTTCCATCAAGGCTTCCTTTGAGGTTTCCAACAATGCGAACGCAGCTGCAGGCTTCACGGATTCCGCGCTCGTTGCAGTCAAGGTTGTTCTGAACACCGTGGATGAAACCGCTGATGTTTGGGGTATGGGCTTTGAAGTTAAGTATGACAAGAAGTTCGTTAGTTTTGAAGGTGCTGAGGCGCTCAACGAAAAGCTGAACACCAACTTTATCGCGCATGACAACAAGGAAGATGGCTTTGTTAAGCTCTTCGCACAGGCTCCCAACGCTGCAGACAAGACTGCAAAGAATGCAACTCTTGAGGGTAAGGAAGAGTTCGCGGTTCTTTACTTCCGCATTAACTGCAGGGTTGATGGCAAGGACACCGCAAAGGCCGATTTCTCCTTCGGCAAGATCGAAGCGCTCACCTACGATTCCGTAGCCCTGCGCGTTGAGAAGGAGTCTGCTTCCATTAAGATCAATAAGTTCATGGATGCCAATGGCGATGGTGACATCACCATGGAAGACCTCCTGCTCCTCTACAAGATGACCATCGGCGAAGTTGAGACAACCTACGATGCAGTTGTTGATATCAACAAAGACGGTGAGATTGATATGGCTGACCTGCTTGCTCTGTATGAGTACTACGTCGGCGCAAAGAGTTACGAGGATATGATCGCTCTTGGACTTGAGAAAGACTAAGTGCTTAGGTGCGGGAGAAGAGAACCATGAAGAAAAAACGATTCATATTGCTGATTATAGCAGTACAGTTGGCAATGTGCTTCTCCTTGGCAACCGCAGCCGCAACAGGCACGGATGTTGATGTTGCGTACACGATGGGGGCTTCTGCCTCCGTCGTGGAAGCCGGAGATACTTTTACGGTTACTGTCAGTCTCAGTGAGAATGTGGGATTCAAAGCCGCAACGGTTACGGTTAGGTATGATTCCACCCAGTTTTCATATGTCAGTTACTCCGCCGGCACGTTCAGCGATCTGACTGTCAATAAGCAGAATGAGGGCACTGTGAAAGTAGCTGTCGGCAATGCGCTGAATGCTATCACGAATTTCAATGCTGCCCCCACGTACAACGGCACCGGAACGGTTGCCGTGCTGACGTTCAAAGCCTCGGAGCATTACGAAGGAACAGGTAGCATTGAGCTGTCCGCCACTTCCGGCAACTGTCTCACTCTGAAGAAGGATTTTTCCTATCGGGTAAGCGGGGCGTCCGTTGCGGTGAAATCCGTTGATTTCGCCACACACGTGCATGACGAAGAAGATATTGCTGCCGTGGAACCGACCTGCACCGAGACAGGATTGACCGCAGGTAAGCGGTGCAGATTCTGCGAGCGCTTTACGGTGCCCCAGACGGTAGTTCCCGCAAAGGGTCACCAGCCCGGCGATCTGATCGCCAAGGTTGATGCAACCTGCGAGGCAACCGGAACGAATGCTCATTACAAGTGCTCGGTATGTGATGTATTGCTTGATGAAAACAAGGCAGAAACCACCGAGGAAGCACTCACCGTCCCCGCAAAGGGACACAACTACGGCG
>FR890426.1 GCA_000433415.1 Clostridium sp. CAG:448 | reverse complement strand
CGACGCGCTCAACATCCACAGCATGCTTGCCGGCATCAGCGCGCTGAACGGGACGCAATTGACTGTTACCAACGCCGCTTCCGGCGGCGCACCGGACGCGCTGTGGTGCCAGAAGGGAGACACGCTGGAGTTCTTCGACGCCAAAATGCGCTCGCTCGGAACGGCGACCGTGGTTTCCTTCTCCGGCTCCGCGCTGCTGGTGGATACACTGCCGGACGGGGTGGACACGACCTGCTCGATTCAGAACGTTTCCTCCACGCCGGACACCTACATTTCCGGGTGCAGCGTCCGGCACGGCAGAGCGCGCGCCTTCCTGCTCCAGACCAAGAATGCGGTCATCACCGACTGCACCTTCAGCGATCTGCGTCTGCCCGCTGTCATCATCGCGCCCGACTTTGACGACTGGCACGAGGCGGGATTCGGCGAGAACATTCTGATCCGCAACTCCTCCTTCACCCGGTGCGGCGCCGACGCGGTCTGCCGCAGCTACGGTGCGATTTACATCAGCGGCTGTCACGACTTCAAGGCCTTCCCGGCAAACGGCGTCATCGGGCACGGCAACATTACGGTGCTCGGCAACACCTTTACCGACTGTCCCACCTACGCCGTCTACCGCCGCAGCGTCAGAAATCTCATTTTCCGCTCCAACACCGTAACGGGCTGTCGCGGCGAGATCGGGAAATAACGCCTCCGCAAAAAAGGGAAGACAGCCCGCTGTCTTCCCCTCTTTGTATTCGGTTCCCTGCCTTACGATTTTGTCCGTTTCCCCGCAAGATGGGAGATCAGCGCCTCGACGGGCACGGCGATCACGATGCCGCAGACGCCCTGGATGGCATTGAGCGGCATATTGGCTGCGGCGGCAAGTCCGTACTGCAGCGGCAGCGCCTCATACGCAAAGTAGCCGAACACCATAATGGCTTCCGCGCAGATGCCGGCAATGATCAGTCCCACGCGGCGCGGCAGGCGGGTATGGGAAAACACCTGCACAAGTCCTGCAGCCGCAAGTGCCATCAGCGCCTTGATGACCAGCGTTGCGGGCGCATACATGGCGTATCCGTTGGTGATGTCGCAGAGCGCGGCGCCCAGTCCCGCGCTGATTGCGCCCCAGGGTCCCAGCACGAAGGTGCCGAGCAGCACCATGCTGTCCCCGAGATTGATATTCCCCACCAGCGGTGCGGGGACGGAAAAAAAGGTTGTCACAAACACGAGCGCCGCAAACAGCGCCGTCAGCGCCAGCGTCTGGAGCCGTTTGCGCTCCCGATACACGGTACGATCCATTACAATTCCCCCTTTGATCAATCCGATGTGGGTATTATATGCCCTTTTTGGTCTTTTGTAAATATCCAAAAGGAGAACATTTTTTATGACCAGAAGAACAGAACGCAAATACGACCGACTTTACCGCACCCTGCTTGCGCAAATCCGCACGGGCGCGCTTGCGCCGGGGGAACGGCTGCCCTCCAAGCGCACGCTCGCGGACCGCGCGGGGGTCAGTCTGATTACGGCGGAGCGCGCCTACGGCATGCTGGAAGAGGAAGGCTACATCACCGCCCGGGAGAGGCAGGGTTATTTTGTCAACACGGTTCTGCCGGTCAGCGGCGCACCGGCAGAGGAACATCCTTCCCTGTGCCTTTTGCCGGCGGAGCCTGTGCCGGCGGGCGGGACGGCGATGGAGACCTCGGTCTGGTTCCGGACGGTGCGCAAGGTGCTGGCAAGGGACGGCGACCGGTTGTTTGTCCGCGCGCCCGGGTTCGGGTGCAGTGTACTGCGCAACGCGATTGCCGGGTATCTGCTGCGCTATCGCGGGATGTTTGCGCAGCCGCGGCAGATTCTGATCGGCTCGGGGGCGGAACAGCTTTACGAATGCGCGGTCCGGCTGTTGGGCAGGACGTGCGTCTTCGGCATTGAAGATCCCGGCTACGACCGGATTCGGGCGGCGTACACCGGGATGGGGGCGCCGGTGCGCCTGCTGCCCCTGGGCAGTGACGGCA
>FR890425.1 GCA_000433415.1 Clostridium sp. CAG:448 | reverse complement strand
ATTTGACGGGAAAACAATTTCGTATGATGCACAGGGCAACCCGACCTCTTATCTCGGCAAAACGCTGACATGGGACAATGGTGTATGATAATTATGGAAACATTGTAAAAAAGAATGGCAAGGTATACACCTACGGCAATACAGTTTGGAAAGACCTGCTCACCGGATTTGACGGGAAAACAATTTCGTACGATGCGCAGGGCAACCCGACATCTTATCTTGGTCATACGTTGACATGGGAAAAAGGCAGACAGTTGAAGTCCTTTGGCGGCAACACCTATACCTACAATGCGAATGGTATCAGAACGAGCAAGACAGTAGGGGGCGTAAAGCACACCTATACTCTTGAGGGTACAAAAATTCTGCGTGAAACGTGGGGAGCCAATACCCTTATTCCTATCTACGACAATGAAGAAAGTGTTTGTGGTATTCTTTATAACAACACCCCGTATTATTTCATCAAGAACCTGCAGGGTGACGTTATTGCTATCGTTGACAAGGACGCTCAAACCGTTGCGAGATATTCCTACGATGCTTGGGGCGTTTGTACCGTAACGCAAAATTCCGCCGGAATTGCAGCGGTTAATCCCTTTAGATATCGTTGCTATTATTACGATACCGATACAAATCTGTATTATCTCCAGAGTCGGTATTATGATGCGAGCGTGGGGAGGTTTATCAATTCGGACGATCCACATATGTTAGTTATTAAAGAGGGAACGTTGTTTTTTAATTCGTTTGCATATTGTGACAATGATCCGGTAAATCAGGTTGATCGGGATGGCTTTTTTTCTGTACGAGGTATTTTGAAAAAGATCAGGGAATATGTTGATTTTGGATGGGGAAGGGTAACATTCAAACTCAATAGGGTAACGTCAATAGTATTAGCGATCATTTCTTTATTGTATAGATTCGGAACCATTGCTAAGGATGTGAGAAGCATGCAAAAAATTACTAATAACAAGTTCGCTACGGCTATTGTTGCAACATTACCGTATGGGTCTGCGATGATGACCGGAGAAATAATTTCTTGGCTATGTGACGTCGGCACTGTTGTCGCTGTACTTTCTGTTGTGTTTACATTCGTTTGCGGATGTTGCACAGGGGGGACGTTTACAGTGGTGGAAACGATTTTAAATTTTCTTCTGTCATATGTGTTGCCTACGATCATTGCATGTGTATTGATGATTTATTACGGATTTAAGAAGGGAATCGGCTGTAGATATACAATCAATTTGTTGGGTGGATCTTCGGTATCTTTTTAAGGAGGAATCAATGCTTGTTCTTGCATGCCTAGTGGCTGTCATTTCGGTGGTTGCAGGAGTTGTCGGAATCATCGGAATCAACACACTGCCGAAAGAAGCGGATCCAATCAGAAAAAATTATCGGATGGTCGTCTTGTACAGCACGATTAGTCCGGGGGTGGATATTCTTTTCACCGCAAGTATTTTGTTGTCGATTCCGTATGGGACATACAGTATCGCTGAGGGGCTTCTGATCGGAATTGTAATTGCGGTCATATTTACGCCGTTTTGTTTGATATCATCGTATCGGTTACAGAAGCGAATGTCGCAACTGAAAGAGGAAATTGTCAAGGATAATTGGATGGGGAGAATCAATTGTTTGAATTACTGTCCTATCTTTAAGTTTATTTTCTTCTTGTTCTTGGGTATATTGGTCTTTGGAGTGGGATATTTCTGATTCATACTGTTTGAAGATAAGCACATGAAATGGACTGCGGGGCTCTTTGAATAAGTTGGAAATGGGGTTTATCACCTTGGTTTTCCAAAGAGCGACTTCCTATTCCACACGAGGACTTATATCCTTTGCCAAATATGCATCGGCGCTCAGTTCCTCCCCAGCGTTGACCTATCCTTCGATACAGTAAAAGCTTTTCTATTATATCACAAACATTGCTTTTTAGAAAGGGTTGTGTAGTTGAATCTTCGACTGGGGGATGATTTAATTATACCAGGTTTTCGATGAGACTGTTTTTTGGATTAGCGATTGCATCTGGGCTGTTGTTTTCGGTCAGTGCGACTGTCATGCTTGCCGGACAGATTGGAATAGTAAAAGGTAAGCGTGTGATACTGATGCATGCTTCTGCAGGGCGGCTGTATTGGTTGTTGCTTTTGCCTG
>FR890424.1 GCA_000433415.1 Clostridium sp. CAG:448 | reverse complement strand
ACTGCCCCATGCGGTTCTGACCGTCAGTCTGACCACCGGCGGCGCGTTTGAGGTCGTCGGCGACAACGATGCTTTTGCCTTCGGCAATCTGAACGGCATCGGCGACTTCGTAATCAACGAACACGAAACCGCTTCATACAACAAGGAGCTCTTCGCCACCCTTGCGGTTGCCTGCGGATACACCATTTCCATGGACAAACTCAAGCCGATTCCCGCAGGAACCGACCTTGACGCCTACTATCGCGAATACGGTCTGACCGAGGAAATCCGCACCGACAGCGAGGGAAATGCGTACACCTACAAACCCGCGGAATTCACCGTGACCGCGGCAACGGGCGATACCTATACGGTCTATATCGGCGACCCGATTGTCTCCGAGGCGGGCTATTATGTCCGCACAAGCACGCGGGACGCGGTTTATATCCTTTCCTCCAACGGTATTTCCACAACGCTCCTGGTTCCCGTGGAATCCTTGGTCACAGGACAGATTGTGTACCCCATGAGTATTTCCAATTACTTTAATGTAGAGGACTTTATACTGATCCGTGACATCGATTATGAGGCAATTGCCAAGGACCTGCTGGAGCGTCACCCGGACATCACCGCAGATGAGGTAACAGACGAAATGTGGGAAGAGCTGGTCAACGCGCATTCCAAGACCGTCTGCCACTTCTCCTACCTGGATCTTGCCAAGCGGGAGAATACCATGAACTCCGGCAACACCTATGAGGTCAAGACCTCCTATATGCGCGGATACTCTGCCAACGAAACCAACATCAATGCCATGCTGCAGTCCCTGTACTCCATGACATTCACCCGCGTCTGCAAATTGGGACCGGTTTCCGGAAACACGGATCTGGGTGAGGTCAATGATTTTGACACCTATGATCTCACGTATCCCGCCTTCACCATCCGGTACAATTACCAAATCAACGAATCGGACGGCTCTACCACCGTCATCGGGAACTATGTGGAATTCAGCCACAAAACCAAGGACAACACCTATTATGCATATGCACCCGAATATGACATGATCGTGGAAATTCCGGAAAGCAGTCTGCTTTTCCTGGAATGGGGTGATTTCGACTGGTACCAGCATGACATTTTTGACATCAATATCTCCTATGTAACCGACCTGATTCTTTCCGCTCCCTCGTTCCGCTCACATTTTGAGCTGAACAACTACGGCACCTCCCAGGCAGCTTATTTGGGCACTTCCCTGCCCTATACCGAAACACTGGATGACGGCACCAAGATCACCTATACGGTGGAAGAAACCGCCTCCGGCTATGTCCTGCGTGCCGACAGCGCGGAGCACGCGCCGACAGTGATCCACGAGCGCAAATACCTTGTGGCGGCGCAGAATCTGAAATTCACTGCCTACAGCGCCCCCGCAGCCAACGGTCGCCCAAATGTGATTCTCTCCGAAAACAATTCGGACAAAGATGCCGGCACCACCACCTACTACTATTACTATGTGACCAAAGCCAACGGTTCCTACAACCTGGCGGCATTGGTCGGCACCTCGGATCAGAACGGAAATCTGATCAGCTCCAACGATGTAGCCGCAGAGCCTGCGTATTCGACCGATTACTATCTGACGGAAGACGGAACCCTTTACCTGATGAGTAAATCCTCGCCTGCCGTCGTACAGGTTCCCGGCAACGGCACATGGCATCGCGGCGGCGTCTTCTACACGGCAAAGAACGCCTATCTGCTGGTCGATTATGATACCGGCGCCAGTGCCAAACTTTCCGGACTGACACAGAAGCTGTACTTCTACCAGACCGACATTCCGGCAGGAACCGTCGGCATCCGTCACACCGGCATCCAATACCGGACCGCCGGCGGGCGCAATCTGCTTCTGGACACGGAAACCGGAGAATTGGGCTTCATGTCCCTCTCAAACGTCGGATCTTCTTCCATGACCATCCGTGCAAACGGAAATCTTTTGGACTATACCCTGGAACAGACGGAAAGCACCGGAAGCAAAAAAACGGTAACCGCTGTGGATAATTTCCGGAACTTCTACAAAGCGCTTCTGTATGCATCCATTGAGGGAGAAGCCGACATCACGGAAGAAGAGGCGCTCGCCTTCCGGAATTCCCCGGACTCCGCCTGCCAGTTGATTCTGACCGTTTACGCAGAGGATCTGGTGGGTAATACACGGTATCTGCGTTACCGCTTCTACCGTTACTCCGAGCGCCATTCCTATATGACCATTGAGGTCCTGGACAGCCCGGACGACACATCCTCCTCCCCGCAGAACGGAACCGGCAACTTCTATGTACTGACCTCTTTTGTCAACAAAATCATTGCCGACGCACAGCGCACCATTGACGGCGAACTGATTACGCCGACGGGTAAATACTGAGATCCGAAAAGGGCACGGCACATGTCGTGCCCTTTTGTGGGCGTCAGAATCGGCAAACACCGTTTCCGCGCAAAAAGCCCCCGCCGTGGACCTTGAAAATTTCGCTTTTCAAGCTCACGCCAGGGGGCTTTGCATTTATTTTTCAGATCTTCGACACTGCGTGCCGCGCGCCGTTACTGATTCTGCGTCGAGCGGCGGATCCGCATCATTTCCTTCATACGCAATTCGGTATTCAGAATCCGCTTGCGCAGACGGATATTCTTGGGAGTGATCTCAATCAGCTCATCTCCCTGAATAAACTCCATTGCTTCCTCGATGCCGAAGATAAGCGGCGGAGTCAGAATCAGCTTTTCGTCGGCACCCGTGGAGCGAACGGCAGTCAGATGCTTTTCCTTGCAGGGGTTCACCGCAATATCGTCATTCTTGGGGTTTTCGCCAACAATCATTCCTTCGTACACCTGAGTCTGCGGTCCGACGAACAAACGACCGCGATCCTGCGTATTGTACAGACCGTACCGCGTCGTCTCTCCGTCCTGAGAGGCAACCAGAGAACCGGTAAAGCGCATGGTGATCTCACCGCGATAGGGCTGATAGCTGTCAAACAGTGTGTTGAGCACGCCCTCGCCGTGTGTTGCGGTCAGAAATTCGGAGCGATAGCCGAACAGGCAACGGGACGGAATCAGGTATTCAATCCGCATCCGGCTTCCGATCGGGTTCATCTCCAAAAGATCCCCCTTCCGCTGTCCCAGCTTTTCCACGACAACACCCACATACTCGTTGGGCACGTCAATGGTCACACGCTCAAACGGCTCGCATTTGACACCGTCGATCTCGCGGTACAGCACGCGCGGATTGGAGCAGGTCATCTCATAGCCCTCACGGCGCATGGTTTCAAGCAGAATAGAAAGGTGCATTTCCCCTCTGCCGGCGACCTTGAATTCATCGGTTGTATCGCCGTCCGCAACACGGAGGGACACATCCTTCAGGGTCTCGCGGTACAGGCGCTCACGAAGCTGCCGGGAAGTGACAAACTTTCCTTCCTTGCCTGCCAGGGGGCTATTGTTGACAGAAATGGTCATTTCCATGGTTGGTTCGCTGACCTTGACAAACTCCAGCGGTTCCGGCGCAGAGGGCGCGGCAACCGTATCGCCGATATTGATTCCGTCGGGACCGGAGAAGCAGACGATGTCGCCCATCTTTGCCTCCTCAACGGGCACACGGTTCAGTCCCTCGATCTGGAAAATGGAAGCAATTTTTGCCTTGCGGGAAACGGTCTTATCGTGGTAGTTGCAAATTACGACATCCTGATTAAGGCGGATAGACCCGCGCTCAATTCTGCCGATTCCGATTCTGCCGACGTATTCGTTGTAGTCAATGGAGGAAACAAGCAGCTGCAGCGGCGCGTCCACTTCCCCCTCCGGAGCGGGAATGTAATCGAGGATGGTATCAAACAACGGCTTGAGGTCTACGCCCGGTTCATCCGGTGTACGGGACGCGGTGCCGGCTCTGCCGGAACAGTACAGCATCGGGGAATCCAACTGCTCGTCCGAGGCGTTCAGATCCATCAGCAATTCCAGAATCTCGTCTTCCACCTCGCCCAAGCGTGCGTCCGGCTTGTCGATCTTGTTGATCACCACGATCACGCGGTGATTCAGTTCCAGTGCACGCTGAAGAACGAAACGCGTCTGCGGCATGGGACCTTCTGCGGCATCCACCAGAAGAATGACGCCGTTTACCATCTTCAGAACACGCTCCACCTCGCCGCCGAAGTCGGCGTGCCCGGGCGTGTCCACAATATTGATCTTGACGCCGTTATAGTGGATTGCGGTATTCTTTGCAAGGATTGTAATGCCGCGCTCGCGTTCGAGGGTGCCGGAGTCCATGACGCAGGTTTCAACTGCCTGGTTTTCACGAAAAATACCGCCCTGTTTCAGCATTCCGTCCACTAAGGTGGTTTTGCCGTGGTCAACATGGGCGATGATCGCAACATTTCTCAAATCTTCTCTTTTCACACTCATTCTCCTCTGTTTTCAGCGTTTCAGACTTCATAACTATATTATTATAGCACATCAACCCTTCGGATTAAAGGCAGAAAAAGAACAATATTACACAAATTTTCGCCCTTTGTTTCGTATATTATGACACATTTCCCGACTTGACGTCAGGTGTAAATCGTGATATACTAATGCGGATAACAAGAGGGGCGGAGGAACACAGAATTCATGATTAAAGTCATTATTTTCGATCTGGACGGAACGGTCGCAGACACCATTTATGCTATCCGGGAGGGGGTCAATCTGACCATGTCCGCACTGGGATACCCGGAGCACACCTACGAAGAAGTTCTGGGCTTTGTGAATTTCGGTGCACGGCATCTGATTGAAGAGGCCCTGCCCGCATCGGTCCGGGGCGATCAGACCGTCGTAGATCAAACGCTCGCCCTTTATGACCGCATGTATGCCCAAACATACCTGCATACCGACCGCTGCTATGACGGCATTCCGGAGGCATTGGAAATTCTGCACCGCGATTTCCGCCTTGCGATGCTTTCCAACAAACAGGACGCCATGGTACAGGGGCTGGTACGCCAGCTGTTCCGTCCCGGACTGTTCGCCATCGCACACGGCGTGCGCGACGGATTACCCACCAAGCCGGACAAAACCGTCCCTTTGCAATATTGCGAAGAGCTGGGTGTCACACCGGTGGAATGCGCCTTTGTGGGCGACAGCGATGTGGACGTTGCCACCGCCAAAAACGCCGGTATGCTGGCGGTCGATGTCACATGGGGATACCGGAGCGAAGAGGTTCTGCGCCAAAAGGGCGCGGATCTGCTTGCGCACACGCCGGGCGAACTGGTAGAAATCTTTCAAAAACTGAAGTCACAGGGCGGACCTGCCTGAATCCGCGCAAAAATTTACACTTTATTCTCACTTTTACGGCAATTATTTTCGGCAAGCCTATTGCAATCGCAAAAGGGTTATGATATAATAGCCTGTACGTAACCCTGCAAAGGGAACCCTGCTATTCTTCGATGGAGGTAACTTGATTATGGAGCTTGCTCTCGGAATTGCTTTGCTTGTTATGGCTGTTTTCCTGGTAGCCGCAGTTCTTTTGCAGTCCGGTAAGGATAAGAGTCTTTCCGGCGCAATCACCGGCGGCTCGGATTCTTCCTTCGGCAGAACAAAAACCAGCAGACGGGACAAAGTTCTCGGTACGCTGACCTTTGTTTTCGCAATCCTTTTTGCGGTCACCGTTATCGCGGCTTACTGCATTGTCTGATACACGGAGATCCGACCCGTGAAAAACCCACGATCCCTGTCGCCTTACGGGCTACGGTTCGTGGGTTTTTCTTTGGTTTTGGTGCCGCCCTCATTCGCGGCGCATTTTTTCTTCTTCGTAGAGCGCCGCACCGATTACCGTTCCGAAGCGCGCATTCTCCGGCACCAGAAAAGTCTTGCCGAACTTTTCGCCCAGTCCCTCAAAAACCCGGCGGATGGGCGTGAAAACAGACAGATTGCCGGTCAGCACGATATTTTGCACCTGTGCGCCGCGCGCCGCAAACACGGCGAGCATGGCAACCGTTTCCGCAATCATATTGGCAACTCCCAGCGCCAGATCGTTCTGTGTTGCCATATCGCTGACCTTTCCGAAGTTGGCAACCGTAATACTGTCATCAATCTCGCTGTACAGATGATCCTTGGAAATATCTTTGATACGCAAATCAATATTGTCCAGATTGCCGCTCTCGCAGAGCGCCTCGATGTGCTCCACCGTATCCACGCCGATCAGTCGCCGGGTCAGACCGAGCAATGTGCCGCCCCCCATGCCGGTTCCGCCCAGATACCGGACACAGGTCTTTCCCTCCCCGTCCTGTCTGGCGTGCACCAACGCGGTTCCTGTCCCCATACTGACCACAATTGCCTCATCCAGCCCCGACAGATACAGTCCGCCCAGTCCGATGCTATCAAATTCCGGCACATTGCGGCAATCCAATGTATAAATCGGCGCGGAAAGATAGGAAGACCCGCCGCCCGTGACCATGATACGGTCAAGGTCGGCAAGCGAAAGATGATTCTCGGCGGTGAAACGACCGAAAGCGCCGTAAATGGAGGTCAGCGGATCGGTCGCGCGCACAAACAGCGGCGCGATCAGACTGCGCGCTTCCCCGTCGCTGCGGAATCCGCAGATCTTGGTCGTACTCCCTCCCACGTCAATGCCAATCACCGTTTTTACCTGTTTCTCGGTTGCACCATTCATATCGGAAATCCCCCGGATACGCAATTTTTTCGGAATCCGCACGTCAAAACCGCGCCTGATTCCCCTGCATGCAAGTTTTCTTGCTTTTATTATAACATACCCTTGCCAAAAATGCAAGACGGTGATATAATAGATGTGTATTTTTTCTCAGTCGGAGGACAGATATGGAGAACACAGCAAACGCCGCTCAGCTGCTCGGCGAAAAAGAACTCTTTGTTTTTGATATGGACGGCACCATATACCTGGAAGACCGTGTATTCCCGTTTGCCGTCCGGTTTATCCGGCACCTGCGCGCGCACGGCAAACGCGTTCTGTTCTTCACCAACAACGCCTCCCGCGCAAGCGATTTTTACATGGAACGCCTGACGCGGATGGGATTTGCGCCGGCACGGGACGAGATCATGTCCTCCGGGGACGTCACCGCGGCATATCTGCTGCACCACCGCCGTGGCAAATCCGTTTACCTGTTGGGAACCGAGAGCCTGCGGGCGCAGTTTGCCGCGCAGGGAATCCCGCTGGTACCGGAGGCCGCGGAACAGGCGGATATTGTGGTTTCCAGCTTTGACACCGAACTGACCTACCGAAAGCTGACCTGCGCCTGCACGGCGGTGCGCAACGGTGCGGAGTATTTCTGCACGCATCCCGATTACAACTGCCCCACCGTGGGCGGCTTTTTGCCGGACAGCGGCGCCATTGCGGCGCTTATCACCGCTTCCACCGGCGTCAAGCCCACCTTTTTCGGCAAACCCTATGCACAGACGGTGCAAATGATCACGGCGATTACACAGACCCCCCGTGACCGAATGTGCTTTTTCGGCGACCGCCTTTACACGGACATCGCCGTCGGCGTGCGCCACGGGGTCTGCGCCGTATTGGTACTGACCGGGGAAACCACCGCCGAAATGGCGGAAAGCGCCGCAAAGGACTGCCGCCCGGATCTGATCTTCCCCTCCTTAGCGGAGGCAGACCGTTGCATGTTCGGCACCGCACCGGGAGAATAAACACAAACAGAGGAGATTATTATGGCTTTTGACGCAGGAATGCTTGCCTGTATGATCCATGAGATCGGCACGGTGGCGCTCGGTGGCCGCGTGGAAAAGATCATGCAGCCGGCGCGGGACGAAATCGTTCTGCAAATGCGCACCACACAGGGCGGAAAACGCCTTCTGATCCAGGCGGGCTGCAACAATCCGCGCATCGGTTTTACCGACGCGGCACGCGAAAATCCCATGCAGGCGCCCATGTTCTGCATGCTTCTGCGAAAGCACCTGACCGGCGCCAAGCTGGCTTCCCTGCGCCAGGAAGGCTTTGAACGTGTGGTCACTCTGGGATTCGACACCCGCGACGAAATGGGATTTGCCTGCCGCAAATACCTGATTGCCGAAATCATGGGCAAATACAGCAACCTGATCTTTACGGACGAAAACAAAAAAATTCTTTCCGCACTGCGCATCGTGGATTTTACCACCTCCGCATTGCGCCAGGTTCTGCCCGGCATGACCTATGAGCTTCCGCCGGCACAGGACAAGGAGGATCCGATCACCGTCACGCCGGAACGTTTTGCCGAACTGTATGCCGGCTACCCGCGGGAAAAGAGCGCCGATAAGTTTATCTCCGGCAGTTTCCGCGGTATCGCAACATCCGTTGCCCGGGAAATCGTCTTTCTTGCCACCCGCCATACCGACACCCCGGCGGAATATGTCCGTACGGACGCGCTCTTTGACGCGTTCAGCGGCGTCATGGCGCGTATCCGCGAAAACCGTTACGAACCGACCCTGGTGCTGGACGGCACAAAACCGATCGAATACGCATACCTGCCCCTGACCCAGTACACCGGCATGGAATTGCGGCGCTGTGAGTCCGCCTCGGCAATGCTGGATACCTTCTTTGCCGGGCGTGACCGGGAAGCGGGTCTGCATCAGCGTGCCCAGGATCTGTTGCACCTTCTGAGCGCGGCGGAATCGCGCATCCGCAAAAAGACCGAGGCGCAACGCGCCGAACTGGCGGAGTGCGAAATGGGAGAACAGTACCGCCGTTACGGCGACCTGATTACCGCCAACCTGCACGCCATCGCACGCGGATCGGACGCCGCGGAGCTGACAGACTACGCAGATTACCGCGAGGACGGCAGCTACGGCACGGTTCTTGTGCCGTTGGACAAGCGCGCAACACCCAACGAAAACGCTCAGCGTTATTACAAAAAATATGCCAAATCCAAGACCGCAAAGACCGAGCTTACACGGCAGTTGGAGCGCAATCAGTCCGAACTGGAGTATCTTTATTCCGTGTTTGACGCGCTGAGCAAGGCGGAAACCGCCGCCGACCTGACCGAAATCCGGGACGAGCTTTACCGCTCCGGTTACGCTTCCCGCATGAAGGGATACAGCGTCAGCCGCAAATCCCCAACGCCGGTTCCCGCCAAATTCCGTACCCGCAACGGCTACACGGTTCTCTGCGGCAAAAACAACGTACAGAACGAATACCTGACACACCGGCTTGCCGACCGCAACGACTGGTGGTTCCATGCCAAGAATGTACCCGGCTCCCATGTGGTCCTACAATGCCACGGCGAGGAGGACCCGCCGGCGGAGGACTTTACCGACGCAGCGGAAATTGCCGCATACTTCTCCGGCGCCCGTGACGGCACCGGCGTCCCGGTGGATTACCTGCGCGTGCGCGGAGTCCGCAAAGTCGCAGGCGCGCGCCCCGGGTTTGTGATCTATCACACCAACTGGACCGCATATGTAACGCCGTCGGAAGAAAAGATCAACCGGATGCGGCAGAAATAACACCTGAAATTCAAGGCGTCGCCGCATCGGTCGCGAGTTGTGCGGCGGTGCCTAATAAAATCCGAAACGAGGACAGAATCATGAACGAAATAGAAAGAAGCAAACAAATTCTGGCAGGCATGTCGATCGAAGAAAAAGTCGGGCAGCTTTTTGTTGTCCGCTGTCCGCAGGAAGGCGCCAAGGATGCCGTTGCCACCTATAAGCTCGGCGGCTTTACCCTCTACGCCGTGGATTTTGAACACCGCACGCCTGACACCCTGCGCGATGCCATCCGGGAGTGGAACAGCGTCGCCAATCTGCCGCTTTTCCTTGCCGCAGACGAAGAGGGCGGCAGAGTGGTGCGCGCAAGCAAATTCCCGCAGTTCCGGAAGGAACCGTTCCCGAATCCGCAGACCCTGTATGCAAAAGGCGGACTGGAAGAAATCCGCCGGGACACCGAGGAAAAGGCTGCTTTTCTTCTGGATCTTGGCGTCAATTTCAATTACGCACCGGTCTGCGATATGTCCACAAGCCCCGAAAATTTCATCTATGACCGCACCCTCGGACGTCCCGCCGGGGAAACGGCGGCATATGCCGAGACCGTGGTCAGCACCATGAACCGTTGCGGTCTGGTCGGCTCCATCAAACACTTCCCCGGCTACGGCGACAATGTGGATACCCACACCTCCGTCGCACATGACGCAAGAACGCTGGACACCTTTATGCAGAGCGATCTGCTGCCCTTCATCGCCGGAATCCGTGCCGGCGCTCCCATTGTCATGGTTGCGCACAACATCGTGGAATGCCTGGACTCCGACATTCCCGCTTCCCTGTCCCCTGCCGTACACCGTTTTCTGCGGGAAAAGCTGCATTTTGACGGCATCATCATGACCGACTCCTTGGATATGGGTGCCATTACGCTCTACACCGGCGATCGCGCCTCTGCCGTGCAGGCGGTGCTGTCCGGAAATGACCTGCTCTGCTGTTCGACCTATGAGCGGCAGGTGCCCGCCGTACTGGACGCACTCCGGGAGGGGGTCATCTCCATGGAGCGGATTGAGGAATCGGTTCTGCGCGTGTTGCAGCTCAAACTGCGGTTCGGAATCATCCGGTAAACGGAGTCGGTGCCATGATAGCAATCAGCGTCAACGATCTGTGCCTGCATTTCGGCACAACGGTCATCCTGGATCAGGTGTCCTTCTCGCTGGAAGAAACCGACAAACTGGGCATCATCGGTGTCAACGGTAGCGGAAAGTCCTCGCTCTTCCGCATGATTACCGGCGAATATGAACCGAGTGCGGGCTCCGTCTTCATTTCCAAAGGGAAAAGCATCGGCATTCTGCGTCAGGACGACGCCTTCCGCACGGACGGCGAATACGCAGGTGACGACAGTGCGCTTTCCCACATGTACCACGCTTTCCCCCACCTGCTTGCCGCAGAACGCCGCCTCGCCGAATTGGAGGGGCTCCTGCAGGATACCGGTCTTCCGGATTACGACCGGCTGACACGGGAATATACCGAACTGCACGACTGCTTTCTGCGGGAGGGCGGATTGGAATTCCGCGGCAGATGCGCTTCAATCCTGGCGAAACTCGGCTTTGACGAGGCGCTGATGCACCAGGATGTCCGGACGCTCAGCGGCGGGCAGAAAACCCGTCTGGCGCTTGCCATTCAGCTCTCCCGCGAGCCGGACATCCTGATGCTGGACGAGCCGACCAACCACCTGGATATCGAAACGCTGGCGTGGCTGGAAAGTTTCCTGGTTTCCTACAAAAAATGCGTCATGGTCATTTCCCATGACCGCTATTTTCTCGACCGCGTCACCAATAAAACGCTCGTCATCCAGAACCACCGTGCAAAACTGTACAACGGAAACTATACGCGCACCATGGATCAGCGTGAGACCGACCGCGCCATTCAACAGAAACACTATGATCAGCAGCAGAAAGAGCTGGAACGGCAGCAGGCTTTCCTGGATCAGCAGCGCCGCTGGAACCAGGCACACAATTATGTCACCATCCACGCGCGGGAAAAACTGCTTGCCAAAGTAGAACGCATTGACCGCCCGGAAAATGCGCCCAAACCGATCCGCATGAAGTTCACATCTTCTCTGCCGAGCGGCAACGACGTATTGATGGTGCGTCATCTGCGGATGGGCTTCGGGGACCGGGTGCTGTTTTCCGATTTGACCTTTGACATCCGCAAGGGCGAACGCGTTTTGCTGATCGGTCCGAACGGCTGCGGCAAATCCACGCTGATCAAACTGATCTTAAACAGACTGGAGCCCATTTCGGGCAGAATTGAAGCCGGATACAACGTCGAAGTCGGTTACTATGACCAGGAGAACCAGAACCTGACCATGGAAAACACCGTCCTTGACGAATTATGGAACGCCTACCCGCGCAAGACCGAAACCGAGATCCGGAACGCCCTGGCGCTTTTCCGCTTTATCGGCGAGGACGTATACAAAACCGTCGGTGTGCTCAGCGGTGGGGAACGGGCGCGCCTGACACTGGCAAAACTGATTCTTTCCCGCATGAATCTTCTGGTACTGGACGAACCGACCAACCATTTGGACATTGACTCCCGTGAGGTACTGGAAAATGCCCTTTCCGGATTTGACGGCACTATCCTTGTCGTATCGCACGATCGCTACCTGATCGAAAAGCTGGCAACCCGGATTCTCCAGATCAAACCGGGAGATGCCTTTGCGGGGGATCTTCTGGATTTTCCCGTCGGACACCCCGGACAGGCATACACCGAATTTTCCGCCTACCGGCAGGCGCGCAATGCCGAAC
>FR890423.1 GCA_000433415.1 Clostridium sp. CAG:448 | reverse complement strand
ATGGTACGCACCTTGCCGGCGCCCAGTGCAAACGCACCCTCCCGGTAGGCAACCGGTACGGCAAGCAGACTTTCCTCCGTTGCACGGACAATGACCGGCAGAATCATGACGGCAAGCGTGATGCCGCCGCCCAGCAGGGTATACTTCCATTTCAACGCCACGACGAAAACCAGATATCCGAACAGTCCGTAAACAATACTCGGGATACCAGCCAAGGTTTCTGTGGCAATCCGGATCATGCGCACCAAAATGCCGGTGTTGTCGGTGTACTCCACCAGGAAGACGGCACTGCCGATACCGAGCGGCACTGCGATGATTCCGGCAATCAGCACAAGCTCCAATGTGCCGACCAAAGCGGGCAGAATCGACGGCGCGTCTTCCGTATATGCGCCGAAGAGCAGATGGAGCGAGAGCTTATCAATGCCGTCTGCAAAAACATAAACGATAATTGAAAGCAGCGCAATCACCGATATGACGGTCATGCCGATGCTGAGCCATTTCAACAGGGAAAAAAGTCTGCGGCGGAAAGGCAGACGGGTTTTATGCGCGTTCACGGGATCTGCCTCCTTTTCTCTTTTTCTTTTCCCGGGTTTCTTTCTTCAGGAAGGAGAAGGAAACGTTCAGAAGCAACGCAAAGACGAACAGCACCACCCCCGAAGCAATCAGCGCGGAAAGAACATTGTCATCCAGTTCCATCGCGCCCATGGCAATATTGGAGGTCAGGGTTCGCACACTCTGAAACAGGCTGTTCGGCATTTCCGGGCTGCCCCCGATGACCATAATCACCGCCATTGTTTCTCCGAGCGCACGTCCCACGGCAAGAACGATGCCTGCTGCAATGCCGTTTTTCGCGGCGGGGAGCATGATCCGGAAGGTTGCTTCCGCCGGAGTTGCACCCAGTGCGAGCGCCCCCTCATAGTAGGATTCGGAAACGGCGTTGAGTGCGTCTAGACTCATACTGACAACCGTCGGAAGAATCATGACCGCCAGTACCAAAGAAGCTGCGAGAATGCCGTATCCCACACCGTTCGGGGAGACGTAATCCCGCAAAAAGGGAACAATGATCGTCATACCGAACAATCCGAAGATAACGGACGGAATACCGGCAAGCAATTGAATCATCTGCCGGATAGGAGAAACCAGCCTGCGCGGACAGAAACGATAAAGGCAGACGGCGCTCAGAAGTCCGACCGCAACACCGATCAGAACCGAGAGCGCAGTGACATAAAGTGTGCCCACCATCATCGGGAGAATGCCGTAGGCAGGCGGATTCCCCAACGGGTTCCAATCGGTTCCCAGCAGGAATTCCCCTACACCGCTTTTGGCAATGAAGGGGACTCCGTTCACCAAAAGGAAGACCGTGATGGTGCACAACGCGGCGAGGGAAAACAGTGCGCACAGCGCGAACACCACGCGGGCGGTGCGTTCCCTGATCTGTAGAAGACGACGGCCGGTTTGCATACGATCTTTGTTTTGGGTCATTTTGCGTCAGCCCAGGTACGTACTGCTGCGCTGCCTGCCTCGCAGTTGTAAATGTTTTTCAGGGTTTCCATGCTGATGTTATCTATGGGGTTTTCTTTGTTGACAATCAGTGCAATGCCATCGCGTGCGACGGTCAGATTGGTGCATCCCGGTGCCTTTTCCGCTTTGAATTCCTCCGAGATCATGCCGAAGTCGCTGACGCCCTCTTTTGCATTGGTGTATCCCTGACCACTGCCGCCGCCCGTTACGGTTACGGTGACATTCGGCTGCAGTTCTTCAAACTGTGCCGCCAGTTTCAGCATCAGGGGCTGAAGCGATGTACTGCCGGAGATCATCAGTTTGCCGGACAGTGCTTTGTCTGCGGTGTAGGTACCCGGATTGGACACACCGGCAACATAACCGTTGTCCGTTGCGGTTTTCTGTGCCGCGTCGCTCTGCAGAAATTGCAGGAACGCTGTGCGGAGCGGATCCGACGCTTTCTCTGTCTGGTAGACGATCTGCAGGGGACGTGCGATTTTGTAGGTGCCCGCCGCAATGGCATCCACGCTTGCGGCAACGCCGTCCACTTTCAGAATCTTGACATCATCCGTGACATACCCAAGACTCTCAAATGCGATGGCGAGCGGATTGTTTTTGACCTCGCTCAGCACTGCGGCAGTGCCGGTTGCGACGATCGCACCGGAGACATCCTTCTTGCCTTTGAGTCCGAGCAGTTCCATGAATGCGGCTTTGGTGCCGCTGCCGTCCTCGCGGGTAACGACACTGATGTTCTTTTTGTCATCAAATCCTTTTTTGGCACAGCCTGTCATTGCACAAAGCACAACAAGGACTGACAGGAGTGAAGCGATCACTCTGCAATTCCATAAACGTTTCATTTAATTTTTCCTCTTTTCTTTTTGCCTTTTTCTTGATCGTGCCCTTATTGTACCATTGTCCGCCATTGGTTGCATCCCGGATTCGGTTATGATTCTGTAAGAATTCTGTAAGGCGGTGCGTCTCTCCCTGTAAAAATGCGAAAATCGGTCATTGACAAGCGGGCGGACGGATGATATAATGGAACGCAAGACCGGCGACAGACCGGAAACGGAAGAAACAGAGGAGAACAAAAAATGAAAAAGGTAAGCTTTTTTGCGGTGCTTGCGTTTGCTTTGGCGCTGATCCTCGGTGTGATTGCCTGCACCACCGGAAACGGTGGCGGGGATACCTCCGCGGATTCGACGGAAAAAGAGGAAACAACTGCAACCACAACGGAAGACTCCACGGAGCCCGGCTCGGAGAAGCCGGAAGACACCACCGCCGCAGAAGAAACCTCGGCAGAGGAAACCACGCGCGGCGAATTGCACTGGGAAACCTATGATCCCGCATTGGACGACAGCAAGGTAAATCCCTCCGGCATTCACCTGGTCGATCCGTCCCAATGGGTCGGAATTGACGATGTTGGCAGAGTCCTGCCGACCAATACCGAAGTCGGAAATGCACGGGAAAACAAGACCGTTGCCGTTTTCTATTGGACATGGCACGGCGATTTTTACAAGCATCAGACTGCGTACAATGTACAGCAGATTCTGGATCGGTTTGACGATTCGGAAGAGGCGGAGGAGTACCTTTGGAAAAGCTCCACTTCGCCGGATTCCGCATACCATTTCTGGAACGAGCCGATTTGGGGATATTATTCCGGCAATGATGAATGGGTGATCCGCAAACAGGCGGAAATGCTTGCCGCGGCGGGTGTGGATGTGATCTTTTTTGACAACACCAACGGTGCGTTTACCTGGCTGAATACGGCATTGACGGTTTTCAAGGTGTTCAGCGAGGCGCAGGAACAGGGCGTCAAGGTTCCCCAAATTTCATTCCTTCTCCCGTTCGGCGGAACCGACGGTTCGGCGACTCAGATCAAACAACTGTATGCCGCCATTTATGAAAAGGGATTGTATGAGGATCTTTGGTACAAGATGGACGGCAAGCCCATGCTGATGGGGTATGACGACAATATTTCGGATGCAACCATCCGTAATTTCTTTACGTTCCGTAAGGGTGTCGGCGGCTACAATGATCGTCAGTTGTCCCCCGGAACGCCGCAGTGGGGGTGGTTGTCTGCGTTCCCGCAGGCGATCTACTATCGGAAGGATCGCACTCCCGAGCAGATGACGGTAGGCGTTGCCGTCAACTACGACTACAGTATCGGCAGTATTTCTCCCATGAACTACGGAATCAATATCGTGGGGAGAACCTATACCACCAAGGGACTGGATACCCGTGAGAATGCAGTGCTTTACGGTGCAAATTTTGCGGAACAGTGGAACAATGCCCTGTATGCCGATCCTGACATTGTTTTTGTGACCGGTTGGAATGAATGGGTTGCCATGAAGCTGGGCACATGGCCGGGAACGCCTTTCAAGAAGGCTTTTGTGGATCAGTATAACGATGCCTACAGCCGTGACTGCGAACCGTCCAAGGGCAAACTGAAGGATAATTACTATTATCAGCTTGTCTCCAATATCCGCAGATTCAAGGGTGTGTCCGCGATCCCGGCGGCGTCCGGTGAAAAGCTGATTGACATCAACGGCGGATACGGACAGTGGGCAAACGTTACTCCTGCTTACAACGACTATTTTGGTATGACCAACCGGGATTCGGACGGATACAAGGATCCGGAAACAAAGAAACCCTACCATTATACCAACGAAACCGCGCGTAACGACATCTACGAAGCCAAGGTGGCAAGGGACTATGAGAATATTTACTTCATGGTGCGCACGGTAGAGGATCTTTCTCCTTATACCGATGCTTATTGGATGCGCCTGTATATCGATACGGTAGCCGGCGGAGACCGGAACTGGGAAGAGTATGAGTACATTGTTAACCGCACCTCTCCCGCCAGCCAGAACAAAACCGTTCTGGAGCGCTTTACGGGCAACGGATTTGAAACGGAGAAGGTGTGTGATATTGAGTACAGTGTTAAGGGCAATGTGCTGATGCTGAAAATCCCGAAGTCCGCACTCGAAATTGAGGGGTACGATTTCTCCCTTGACTTCAAGTGGACGGATAACACGCAGGAAGACGGCGATATTATGCAGTGGTATACCCACGGGGATGTCGCGCCGATCGGCAGATACAATTACCGCTATACAACCACCGGCAGTGTTGCGTATGAAGGTACGGAACTGACCGTCCCGACCGATCTGACCGACCGCGAAAATGTCGACGGTCTGCTTGCGTCCGGTGCGCTGACTGCGGAAAATGTGACGCTTGAAACAGGCGCGGATGGAACCGTTCTGACTGTGGCAGGCGGGAAGGAACCGCAACTGACCGTCCATTATGACAAGTATTCTCCGCGTCCGACTGCGGATCAGTTCCGCTATCTTGCCATTACCTACCGGGCAGACAGCGATATGCCGGCGATGGTTCGTTTCAATACGCTGCTGATGACCGCTACCAAGGCGGGCAATAAAAAATTCACATTGCCCGGCGACGGTCAGGTGCATACCGTCTACATCGATCTGAAGAGTGCCCGCAATTGGTCTTATAACTATGCGGACTACATTACCTTTGTCTGTGATACCGGTGCAACTGCCGGAAAGCAGATGACACTTCTGCACTTTGATTTGCTTCATACCCTGCCGGAAGGTGCGGAACTGCTCAATCCCTGAGCGGTGCACAACATCCGGGAATAAGGAGGTTCATCCATATGCAAATGCGTGTTCCTTCGGTACCGCTGATTACAGTGGATCCGTATTTTTCGGTCTGGTCGCCCGCCGACCGACTGACCGATACCGATACCGTACACTGGACCGGCAGACCGCAGGTATTGAACGGTTATGCCGAAATTGACGGTATACAGTATCGTTTTTTGGGGGCGGATGCGTCCGTCCCCGCAATGGAGCAGACCGGGCTTTCGGTGGAAGCGCTCTCCAGCACTTATACTTTCCGTGCACAGGGAATTGAACTGACGGCAATCTTTACGACGCCGCTTCTGCCGGATGATCTGCCGATCATGACCCGACCGGTCAGTTATCTGGAGATCATTACGGTTCCGACTGACGGGGAGGAGCACGCGGTGCTGCTTTCGGTCGAGGCATCCGAAGAGATGTGCCTGGATCGGGCTGGCAGTGACCGGGTAGAGATCAATCAGCTTTGCACGGACGGCGGGATTCCCCTTGCGGAAATGGGGAGCGTCGGGCAGCATGTGCTCGAAAAGCGCGGCGACGATGTCCGGATCGGTTGGGGATACTTTTACATCGGTGTGCGTGACGGGGAGCCGTACAGGCGGCAGTATGGCGGCAAGACCTTTGCCGGTGCACGGGTCAGTGCCGATGACAGCGTGCTGTTTCTGTTTGCCTATGACGATATTGTTTCGCTTTCCTGTTTTGGAGAGCATCTGCACACGGTCTGGAACCGGGACGGTAAAACGATTGCCGAGGCGATTGATGAGGCGGAGGCGGATTACTGCGACTTGGTTTCCAGATGCGACGCCCTGTCACAGAGCCTGTTTTGCCGTGCCGTCCGTGCCGGCGGGGAAAAGTATGCGGAATTGCTGCTGCTTGCCTTCAGACAGACCATCGGTGCGCATAAGTGCGTCCTGGATCGGGACGGCGAGGTGTTGTTTGTTTCCAAGGAGTGCTTTTCCGGCGGATTTGCCGCGACCGTTGATGTCAGTTACCCGTCGACCCCGCTTTTTCTCCTGTATAACCCGGAACTTGTGTTGGGCATGCTGCGGCCGGTTCTGCGGTTTGCGCGCAGTCCGCAGTGGGGATTCGATTTTGCTCCGCATGATTGCGGCATTTATCCGGTGTTGGACGGTCAGGTGTACGGAGGCGACGACCCGGATTTGCAGATGCCGATAGAAGAGTGCGGCAATATGATCCTGATGGCCGCTGCGGCTTGCGTTGCGGCGGACGACGCTTCCTTCGCGCGCGAAAACATGGATTTGTTGGAAGAGTGGGCACGTTATCTTGCCGAAAACGGGGAGGATCCTGCCAATCAGCTCTGCACGGACGATTTTGCGGGCCATCTTTCGCACAACTGCAATCTGGCGCTCAAGGCGGTGATGGGCATTGCCGCTATGGGCATCCTTTACGACATGCTGGGGGATCCGGACAAGTCGGAGGAGTACAGAGAGCTTGCCGCGGAAATGGCGGACAGTTGGGTCGCACGTGCCAAAAATCCGGACGGTTCCTTCCGCCTTGCGTTTGACCTGGAAGACAGCTGGTCTATGAAATATAATCTGGTGTGGGATCGCCTGTTCGGTACACATCTGTTTGACGCAACGGTTGTCAACTCCGAGATTCTGACCGAGCTGCGGCATATGAATGCCTACGGGGTGCCGTTGGATTGCCGCAAGACCTATACCAAGAGTGATTGGATGCTCTGGACGGCTGCTCTGTGCGGTGACAGACGGGAATTCGAGCGGTTTGCCGATGCGGTTCATGCGGCTTATAACGCGATGCCGCAGCGGGTTCCGATGAGCGACTGGTTTGATACGGTGACCTCGGAACAGGTTCTGGACGGGCGGCTGTCCGACGGGACCCGCGTCGGTTTTTGCAATCGCAGTGTACAGGGCGGACTGTATATGAAACTGTTGGATGCATCGGGAAAGCTGATGTATCGGGAAAGGGAATGAGATCATGATACTTGTGCAGAACAAACAAGTCGCAGGAGGGATTCTCCTGCAATCTGCAGATCCCGCCGTGCGCACGGCAGGGGAGATGCTTGCAGACTATATGCAGAAAATCAGCGGCGCACGCTTCTCTTTCTGCGAAAATGAAGAAAACCCGGTCGCTTTTCGTCTTTGCGTGGATCAGAGCCTCAGTGAAGAGGAATTGCTTTGCTATGCGGAAGACGGCGTTGTAACCGTCTCCGGCGGAAGCGGGCGCGCCGTGATTTACGGTGTGGTTGCCTTCCTTGAGTCCCTCGGCTGCGTTTTTTACGCGCAGGATTGCGAGAAGATTCCGCAGACGGATACGGTGGAGCTTGCGGACGACTTTTCCTTGCGGGATGCCCCTGCGATGGAATACCGGGATCTGTACTGGAGCTGCAGTTATGCGCCGGAAATCTCGGTGAAGCTGCGGGTGAACGGATCGGTCAACCGGGAGCACCGCAACCTGACGCCGGAATGGGGAGGCGGTGTTACCTACGCGGGTCCGCAATTTGTACATACGTTTGAATGTCTTGTGCCCGCCGAGGAATTTTTTGAGGATCACCCGGAGTATTTTTCCGAGATTGACGGTCAACGCACGGCAAAACACCTCTACAGTCAGCTTTGTATGACCAATGAGGACGTGTACCACATTGTCCTGTCCCGCCTGCGCAACTGGCTCAACGAAAATCCGGAAGCGAAAATTGTATCGCTGTCTCAGAACGACAGTTTTGTCATCAATTCCTACTGTACCTGTCCTTCCTGCCGCCGCATCATTGAAGAGGAAGGCTCCCCGATGGGACCGCTCATCCGCTTTGTCAATCGCGTTGCCGAGGCATTGGAACCGGATTATCCGGAGGTCGCAGTAGACACGTTGGCATATCAATATTCCATTCCCGCACCGCGTTTGACTGCGCCGCGCCGGAATGTGATCGTCCGTTTTTGCACCGGCGCCTGCGCGGCACATTCCATTCGGAACTGTGAGCGCTACCGCGGCATGCATGACAGCCTGGTTGCATGGGGAAAGATTTGTCACCGCATGTACATCTGGGATTATACCACCGATTTTGCGCATTATCTGACGCCGTTTCCGAATATTGATTATCTTGCCGATCACGTCAGGTTCTTCTATGAGAACGGTGCGCGGGGGATGTTTATGCAGGGAATGTATCAGAACGGCTTGCCGGGTGGGTTCGGTGAACTGCGCTGCTATCTTTTGGCAAAGCTTTTGTGGAATCCCACAGTGGAACAGCGCCCGTTGGAAGAGGATTTTTGCCGTGCCTATTACGGAGAGGCGGCAGAGGATGTGCTGGCTTATCTGGATCTGATGCACCGACTGGTTGCATCCGACGGCAGGCACTTTACACTGGTGATGGCGCCCTCTGCGATTTTTGAGGGACTGATTGACGATGCAATGCTTGGGCAGATTGACGCACTCTGGCAGAGCGCACTGCAAAAGGTTGCGGAAAAGCCGGAATTCCTTGCACACGTCCGTCGCTCCGGACTGACATGGCGTTATTACAAGCTTGATGCCAAGCGCGGCGAATTTGCGGATGCGCAGACTTTTGAGGCGGAAAAGAGCCGTTTCTTTGCCGATTGTGCCGCGTTGGGGGTTGAACGCATCAACGAGGGTGCCGACATTCCGCCGGTCGAGGTGTCGTAACATGGCAAAAACCGAGTGGAAGGGGGGCGCGCTGCTTGCGCCTCTCCCTGCTGTCCTTGTCAGTTGCGGATCGGGGGAAAAGGCAAATATTCTGACCGTTGCATGGACGGGAATTCTGAATACCGTTCCCCCGAAAACCTATATTTCCGTGCGTAAAAAACGCCATTCATATGCGCTGATTCAGGAAAGCGGCGAATTTGTCATCAATCTGACCGGCGAGGATCTTGTGCGCGCCGCGGATTGGTGCGGAACCTATACGGGCGCGAAAGTCAATAAGTTTTCTGCCTGCGGTCTGACGCCGGAACCCTCTTCGGTGGTTTCCTGCCCCTCTGTGGCGCAAAGTCCGCTTTCACTGGAGTGCCGGGTGACACAGATCATTCCGCTCGGATCGCATGATATGTTCCTTGCGGATATTGTTGCTGTCAGAGTAGAGGAAAGCCTGATTAACCGCGACGGTAAGCTCTGCCTGGAACGCGCACATCTCGCCGCTTTCGCGCACGGCGCTTATTATGCCCTGGGCAGAAAGTTGGGAGATTTCGGTTTTTCGGTGCGAAAGAAACGCAAAAGGTAGCGTTCCCGATCGGGTGCCTGACTGCCTTTTTAATTGTTTCTCCCTGTTTCTGTTGACTCCGGCTTTCCACGCGGAAAGCCGGAGCATTTTCCTTTTGTGATTCCGAATAAGTGTGTAAAAAAATCAAAAATATTCGGAAAACCCCTTGCAATCGGAGAGAAAGTGTGATATACTGAATACGATAGATATGGTAGAGTATGGTATGTATGGTGGAGTGGGTTGCAAAATCCGCTCTAAATTTTTGCAGTGACAGAAAAAGCTCCTGTGCGGAGCCTGCGTGGCTGCACGAAAACAAACGGGGAGACGGAGCGAGGATGAAGCAGAATCAGAGCGGCGGAATCGCCGGAACAGTCAGAGCACTTCTGGAAGACAAAATTGAGCAGATGGGGTACTTTCTCTGGGATGTGGAATACGTGAAAGAGGGAGCCAGCTACTATCTGCGTGTTACAATCGACGACGAAGAAGGAATCAACATCGACGACTGCGAGAAGGTGCATCGCGCGATTGATCCGATTCTGGACGAGGCGGATCCGATTGATCAGGCATATATTCTGGAGGTTTCCTCTCCCGGTATTGAACGTGAACTGCGTACCGATGCGCATCTGATGGCGTGTGAGGGATGGCAGGTGGAAGTGCGGCTGTATGCGCCGTTGGACGGCAGCAAGGTTTACCGCGGTGTTCTGCAGGAGTATATACCGCAGGAGGGAATCCTCTTTTTGACGATGCCGGACGGAAGCGAAAAGCAATTCCCGCGGGAATCGGTTTCCAAAATCTCTACCGTATATGATTTTGGCGACTGACAGCGGGAATGATGGCAGAAAAAAGACCGTAGTAAAAGAATCCCTTGCCGGCTGCCGTGTTTTGCGGGTGGCAGCAAACGGGGGGACGTTGTACGAACATTGAAAGGATACAGAGATGAACAGTGAGTTTTTTGCGGCACTTGAAATGCTGGAGCGCGATAAGGGCATTCCGCAGGAGTACATGCTTGAGAAGGTAGAGGCGGCGCTTGCCAATGCGCTGAAGAAAGAATACGGCCCGACGGCTTTGGTCCGGGTGCAGATTGATCCTGCCAAAAAAGACATTCATGTCTACCGGCAAAGAGAAGTGGTGGAAGTGGTGGAAGACCCGGTCTGCCAGATTTCTCTGGAGGAAGCGCGCGCGATCAGCAAGCGGTATGACATCGGCAAAATGGTGGAAAATGAAGTGAAGACCAAGAATCTGCGTCGGTTGAGCGCAGGAGCAGCCAAGTCGGTGATTATTCAGGGAATCCGTGAAGGCGAACGCCGTGTGATGCAGGAAGCGTATGAGAATAAGCGTGAAGAGATCATTACGACAACGGTCAGCAAGATCGACCCTGACACCGGCAACGTGATTCTGGATACGGACAACGGCACCGCCGTGCTCCGCAAGGACGATCAGATCCCGGGTGAAACCTTTACCGTCGGGGACAAGATCAAGGTGTTCGTTATGGAGGTCAATAAGGAAAGCAAGGGTGCGGTTGTCACGCTTTCGCGGACGCATCCCGGGCTGGTGCGGCGGATGTTCGAGCTGGAGATTCCCGAGATTGCAGACGGGGTCGTCATTGTCAAGGGGGTTTCCCGTGAAGCCGGCTCCCGCAGCAAAGTCGCGGTGTTCTCCCGTGATCCGGATGTGGATGCCGTCGGCGCCTGCATCGGTTCGCACCGGATCCGTATCGACGCGATTCTGAATGAATTGCGTGGAGAAAAGATCGATATTGTCCGTTACAGCGAACAGCCGGAGGAATACGTTGCCGCGGCACTTGCCCCCGCAACCGTGCAGTCGGTTACCATGCTGACCGAGCGTTCCTGCCGCGCGCTGGTGGATACGGATCAGCTTTCGCTTGCAATCGGTAAAGAGGGACAGAACGTCCGTCTTGCGGCACGTCTGACCGGTATTAAGATTGACATCAAGTCCGAGCAGGATGTCCTGTCGGATCCTGTACCGGCAGAGGAAGATCCGATAGCGGAGTCATAAACAGAGAGATTCGGGCGGATACCGGCTTTGGGAATCAGGAAAGATATAAAGAGGCATAACGGTGGAAAACAAGAGCGGACAGGGAAAAGAAAAACGTATTCCGGAGCGGCAGTGCCTGGGGTGTAACCGACATCGACCGAAACGGGAAATGCTCCGTGTTGTGCGGGGACCCGACGGCAGTATTTCTCTGGATTTTACCGGAAAGAAATCCGGACGCGGCGCATATGTATGCCCCGAACGGAAGTGCCTGCAAAAGGCGAGGAAGAGCCGCCGCATAGAGAACAATCTCGGATGCAGTATTCCTGAGCAGGTTTACGATGAGATGGAGTCCGAATTGCAGGCGTATGAAGACAGAGGCACGGGAAATGAAAGAGCGGAATAAGGTCCCGATGAGGGCGAAATCATTGGGGAAACAAACAGAAAAAGAGCGGAAGAGCCGGGACGCGGGAAAAATGTCCGGGGAAAAATCGGTTTCTTTGCGTCAAAAAAACAACCGGTTTGCGAAATCCGGTCGCGCTGTTCATCACGGAACGGCAC
>FR890422.1 GCA_000433415.1 Clostridium sp. CAG:448 | reverse complement strand
CTGCATAAAACCGACAAATCCAAGCGATTGCGCATATGTGAGAACCGAGTCGTATTCAAACGAGGTCAGGGTCCGGTGCAGGCTTTTCTGCGGCGCATCGACAGCAAAATCGGGGGTATACTGGCTCATCAGAGAAAGCAGCACACCGTCCACCGGAACAGTCGCCGCAATTCTGGAGAGCACCGCCATGGAATCATGGCGGAAGCCCGGCAAAACCAGATGCCGCACCAGAATGCCGCGCCGCAAAATACCGTTTTCCATGCGATACTTCCCGGTTTGCCGGAACATCTCCCTCAGCGCCTCGGACGCGGCATCCGCATAGTCCGCCGCCCCGGAAAGTGCGGACGCGATCTCGGGATCGCAATATTTGAAATCCGGCATATAGACGTCCACCAGTCCATCCAAACGCTGCAGCATCTGCACGGACTCATACCCGCCGCAGTTCCATACGACGGGAACGGTCAAACGCATCCGTACCATCTCCAGCGCCTCGCCCACCTTGTCCGCGTATGGGGTGGGCGTAACCAGATCAATACATGCGGCGCCCTGGCACTGTAAATGCAGAAATATTTCCGACAATTCTGCCA
>FR890421.1 GCA_000433415.1 Clostridium sp. CAG:448 | reverse complement strand
GTGGTTCTGCTTGTGCTGGTTCTGCTGCTGAATCTCGCCGCAGGCGCCGCAGGAAAACTGATCCGTAAATCACAGGGAGTGAATAAGTAATGGAAACAAATACAAACAATACCCCCGGCATCTCTGTCCGGAACTGCAATCTTTGGTACGGCGATTTTCATGCCCTCAAGGACATCAACGTAGATATGCCGTCCAAAGAAATCACCGCGCTGATCGGTCCTTCCGGATGCGGAAAATCAACATTTCTGAAAATTCTCAACCGGATGAACGATCTGGTTCCCGGGTGCAGGGTGGAAGGCACCTTTCTCGTGGAAGGAACCGACATTTTCGCGCGCGAAACCGACATCACGCATCTGCGCCGCAATGTCGGCATGGTTTTCCAAAAGCCCAACCCCTTCCCCATGAGCATTTATGACAACATTGCCTTTGCGCCGCGCACATTCGGCATCCGCAAAAAAGCGGATCTGGACGAGATCGTAGAACGGTCGCTTGTGCGTGCCGGCATCTGGGAAGAGGCAAAGGACCGTTTACGTAAAAGCGCACTGGGCATGAGCGGCGGTCAGCAGCAACGGCTGTGTATCGCCCGCGCCATTGCGGCAGACCCTTCGGTGTTGCTGATGGATGAACCGACCTCGGCACTGGACCCCATTTCCACCGGAAAAATTGAAGAGCTGATGGAAGAGCTGAAAAAAGATATGACCGTCGTGATTGTCACGCACAACATGCAGCAGGCAACACGTATTGCGGACAGCACCGCCTTCTTCCTTTTGGGAGAACTGATTGAATACGGAAAGACAGAGCAAATTTTCACCTGCCCCGCAGACAGCCGGACAGAAAATTATATTTCCGGCAGATTTGGCTGAAAAAACATTGCAAAATCGGAAGGAATCGTTTATAATGAGTATCAGAAGCAAATATGAAGCAGAACTCAGACTGGTTTTTGACAAGTTGGTGGATATGTGCCATGCGACGGAAATCGCCATTGAAAAATCAATCACGGCACTCCGGATGCGCGATCCGGATCTTGCCCGCGAGGTCATGCGTGAGGATCGCGACATAGACAGTGCCGAAAGGGAAATCGAACAGGATTGTCTGAAAATCCTCCTGATGGAACGCCCGGTTGCGAGCGATTTCCGCGAGGTTTCCGCAGCACTCAAGATGATTACGGACCTGGAACGGATTGCGGACCAGGCAGCGGACATCTCGGAAATTTCGCTGCAGTTCGGCGAGGAAAAGTTTATCAAGGAACCGGAACACATCACACAGATGGCGACGCTTGCCATCGGTATGGTCAAAGACGGTGTACAAAGCTATATCAACCGCGATCTTGCCACCGCACGCGGTCTGGACAAACGCGACGACCGGGTAGATGAACTGTTTGAAACCATCAAGAAAGATCTGATTGCGCTGATCCGGCAAAACCCGGACAATGCGGATCAAGCCATTCTGTTTATGATGATTGCAAAATATCTGGAACGTATCGGCGATCATGCCGTTAATATCGGCGAATGGGTGGAGTATGCCGTAACCGAATACCACAACCACGCCTGAAGACATCATCTCTGACGGAGGAATGCAAATGAGCGAAAAAAGTCTGATCTATGCCGTGGACGACGAACAAGCCATCCGTGAGCTGTACCGTTATGCGTTGGAAAGCGCTGATTTTGACGTGACATGTTTTGCGGACGGAGATGCGCTGCTGCGCGCCGTTGCCACCCGGGTTCCCAACCTGTTTTTGCTGGACATCATGCTGGACGGCATGGACGGGTATGAAATTCTGGAGGCCCTGCGCCGGGCGCCGGACACCTGCGCGGTCCCGGTAATCATGGTATCCGCCAAGGGCAGTGAAATCGACAAGGTGCGCGGTCTGAATCTGGGGGCGGATGACTATCTCTCCAAGCCGTTCGGCGTACTGGAACTGATCGCCCGCATCCGTGCAAACCTGCGCAAACGCGGCGCAGGCTCCGGTCAGGTCAGCCGCTACAAGGACATCGCCGTGGACGACGAGCGGCATACCGTCACGGTGGGAGACAAACCGATCGCAACAACCACAAAAGAGTACGATCTGATCCGGACGCTGGTCAAAAACAGCGGAAAAGCGCTTGACCGCAATTTTCTGCTTGACCGTGTCTGGGGCGAAAATTACGGAGAAACACGGACGCTGGATCTGCACATCATGCAGGTGCGCCGCCTGCTTGACGGTTCTGCGGCACAGATCCGAACCATCCGCGGTGTGGGGTATATGTTGGAATGAAACGAAAATATATCTGGTTCAATATTGCGCTTACTGCACTGTCCATGCTGATTTTCCTTGCGGCTGGGATTGCCGTCACGCGCGATAACCATTACACGGAAGCAAAACAGCGGATTATCACGGTAACGGATATCTGCAAAAACAATTACACGACCCCGCAGCGCGCCGTAGAAAAGGTCAGCCAGGACGTTCGCATCACGGTCATTGATCAAGCCGGCAATGTGATTGCCGACAGCAAAGAGAGCAACGTCACGGGCATGGGAAATCACATAGACCGCGAGGAAATCCTCTCTGCGCTGAACGGCTCCCCCGCAACGGTTGTCCGCAAGAGCGAAACCCTGGGCGTCGACATGGTCTACTATGCCGAAAAGGTGGACACAGAGGACGGGTATGTCTTTTTGCGCACCGCCGTTCCGGTACAGGGCGTGCGTACCTATGTCATCCGTACCATCCCCATTATGGTCACGGTCATGGCGGTCACACTGCTTGTTTCGGGTCTTTTCAGCACACTGTTCGGTATGCATATTTTGGATCCGATCCGTCGGATCAGCGACAGTCTGCGCAAGGTGCGCGACGGAACCTATACGCCCGTCATTGCGGATACCTCGGACGACGAAATCAACACGGTCATCAACGACATCAATGATATCAGCCGCGCACTGCAAACTACGCTTGCACAGGCACAGGACGGCAGAAAAAAGCTGGACTATATTTTGGAGCACATCTCCAACGGCATCGTGGCAATTGACCGCTTCAGCGGCAATATTGCCATGTGCAACCGTGCGGCGGTTGCGGTATTCGGTGTCGAGCATCCGGAGGGTCACCGTTATACCGTGCTCTCCTCCGACCGTGAATGGAACGAAACGGTCGGGGCTTACCTCAAATCCGGCATTGCGCACGACGGTTCCCTTTGTGTTTCGGACAAAATCTTCTCTTACACCATGCGCACACTGGACAACGGTCTGACGCTGATCGTCCTCTCCGATGTCACCGCCGAGCGAAACAGCGCGCGGATGCGCAGTGAGTTCTTTGCAAATGCATCACACGAACTCAAGACGCCGCTGACCACCATCAAGGGATTCAATGAAATCATCGGCATGAAAACCGAAGACCCTTCAATCAAAGAAATGTCCGGCAAAATCGGGCACGAAGCGGACCGGATGATCTTGCTTCTCGGCGACATGCTGGATCTGACGCGTTTGGAAAGCGAACCAAAGTTGCAGACAGAGCCGGTCATGCTTGCCGACTGCGCAGAGGAAGTCATCCAAACGTTGTCTGCACTGGCGGACCAAAAGCAGATTTCCGTTTCCGTCCACGGCGACGGCTGTGTAATGGCAGAACGGGAACACATCATTGAGGTCATCAAAAATCTGGTGGAAAACGGTATCCGCTACAACCATGCCGGTGGGTCCGTAACCGTTACGGTCTCTTCTGACGGAACGGAAACCACGCTTTCCGTCGCGGACAACGGCATCGGGATTGAACCGGAGCATCAGAGCCGCGTATTTGAACGCTTTTACCGCGTCAGCAAATCCCGCTCCCGTGAAACAGGCGGAACCGGGCTTGGTCTTGCCATCGTCAAACACATCTGTGAACTGTACGGTGCGCAACTCTCCCTGCAGTCTGTTTTCGGTGTCGGCACAACCGTCACGATTCGTTTTCCTTCCGCCTCTGCGGCATGAATGCGGTAAAAAGCGAAACGGGATATTGCCAATCAAAAAGAATCTCACGCCGCCGGCGCACCGCCGGCGGCTATTTTTTGCATAAAGTGATTGACAAATCAGCACATCTGTGATAAAATAGGGGAAAGTAGCACAGGGGGTTGGACAAAATGAAGAAAAAAATTGGCGGAATCCTGGCAGGGCTCTTTCTGATCTGTACCATCCTGCCCGGCTGTTCCGGCTGCACCGACAACAGTCAGCAATACAGAAAAGAAGCGGCAGCGGCTCTGGTTGACATGCTGGAGTATCAGACAGGCGACAGGCGCACCCGCACAGAGGTCACCGTTTCCTCTTCGGAACCGGGTATCACAAACAATTCCGTCACGGTCAGAACAACCGAAATTCTCCACGCATCCAGCCTGTACGCCGGTATGGATCGGCAGACAGGCGACAACCAGAACCGCGGTAAAAAGGAACAGTGGTGGATCAAACATGCGGACAAATATTATCTTTTGACCAACTTCTCTCCCGCAGAGGGAGCTGCTCAAAAATCGGCAAAAGAGATCAGCGAAGAAGATTTTACCAAAAATCTGAAAACAACCGAAGAAGAGTCCCGCGCGGCGGAAAACATCCGCGCTTTGCGCAATGCGGATCTGGATGCGGTTCTGCAATACATGTTCAGCCTGCAGAAAGGAAACTACACCTGCAAGCTTTCCAAAGACGGCGCAGGAATCCGGATCGTTTTGCACTATACCACGGTCTCGGAAGACGTCGAATACGATAACGACCTGACCATAACCGTTCAGTATCCGGAGGATAACAGTCTCCGTTATCTCTCTGAATTATCGGTTACACGCGCGGACAAGTCGGATTATTTCAAGAAGACCGTGACCGATGCCCGCTATGAAAAAAATGTTACCCAATCTGCTTACCCTGTCAGCGACGAAATGCTTGACGAATACCTTTCTGCCGGCGCGAAGGAAACCGAAACAACGGCTGAAAATCCTTAAGAGACCTGATCGGCGGAGCACGCCGGCATTTTGCCGGAAGCTTCGCCTTTTTTCATCCGCAAACCATCGGCAATCCGGAAAAACCGTTTCATTCCGTGACATTGCCCAAAAGAAAAGGAGCTGCATATGAAACTTACCATCGGACAAACCATCGGCGCATTCACCGTACGGGCATTCCACGAAGTCCCGTTGCGCAACATGTCGGTATGGCAACTGACACATCAGAGCGGTGCCACCGTCTTTTACAGCAACCGTGATGACGGTCAGCTTCTGTTTGCCGCAGGGTTTATGACTCTGCCGCAGGATAACACCGGTGTTTTTCACATTCTTGAGCATTCCTGCCTGGACGGTTCGGATGCATATCCGCTCAAAGAACCGTTTGTCAATCTTCTGAAAACCTCCATGTATACCGACCTGAATGCCGGCACCTGGCAGGATATGACCGTTTATCATTTGGGAACCGTCAATGAAAAAGACTACCGAAATATGATGTCCGTTTACCTGGACGCGGTTTTTCATCCGGCATTCTTACACGACCGGCGTGTCTTTGAAAAAGAGGCATGGCGCCTGGAACCGGACGGAGAGGGCGGAATACGGCAGAACGGCGTTGTGCTGAACGAAATGCAGGCGGCGGAAAACGACCGCGATACCCTGCTTTGGCTCGGCATTTACCGTCACCTTCTGCCGGACACCCCCTACGCCTTCTCTGCCGGCGGCGCCTCGGAGGATATTCCGCAACTGACCTATGAACGCTTCTGCGACACCTACCACCGCTTCTACCGCCCGGATAACTGTGTACTCTTCCTCGCCGGGGAAATGGATCTTCCCGCGCATCTTTCCTACATCGACGGCGTTCTGTCAGGGATCGTATGTTCCGATTGCCCGCCCCCCGCGAAGCCGGAACCGCAGGCTCCCGTACACAGTGAAGGGATCCGTATTCCCTTCTGTCTGCCGCAGGGAGAATCCGAAGAAAACAACTCCACTCTCGCGCTTGCCTTTGCGCTCCCGGACGAAAGAGACGGTCTTACCCCGTTTGCCTTGCAGACGTTGCAGGAATACTTGGCAGGCAGTCTGGAAAGTCCGCTGACACGTGCGGTTCTGGATGCGGGAATCGGTCAGGACTTCGATATGACCGTCGATATGGACGCACTCCAGCCAATTGTGGTATGCTCTGTCAAGAAATCCGACCCGGACCGTGCGGATGCTTTTACGCAGACCGTCCTGCAAACACTGGAACGCGTTGCTGCGGAAGGGATTCCGGCGGAACGCATGGAGCATCTTCTGCGCGCATGGGAACGCGCGACACGCGAAAGCGCGCTGGAGCCGCGCTATATCATGTCAGTCGCCTTCGGCATTCTCAGGCGCTACCTGCGCTACGGCGAATACGCACCGCAAAACAATCTGATCCGTGTCCGCGAGGCCGCCTCCGTCGATGGACAATACTGGGCAGGGGTTCTGCGTTCCGCTCTCATAGAAAACCCGCATCGGGTGCTGATCTGTGCCGTTCCTTCCGCAACCATGGCTGCGGAGCGCGCGCAGGCGCTCGCACAAACCTGCAGCCGGATCCGAGCCGGAATGACAGACGCAGCGTATGCGGAGCTGTGTGCGCACGCCCGGGCATTCCAGACCTACCTTGATACACCGGATTCCCCGGAGGCGCTGGCAACACTTCCCGGTCTCCATCTCTCCGATCTGCGCACCGAATGCAAGCACCCATCGGTACTTGCGGGACGTGCATCAATCGGCACCGGCGAAAATACGGTTCCGTTTCTTTCCGTCACAACCGACACCGGGGAACTGTGTCGGATCAGTCTCTCCTTTGACCTGTGTGATCTGACGGAAGAACAGCTTCGCGATGTTTTCCGTCTGCGACTGGCGCTTCCCGCCCTGGGAACCTCCCGTTACACACCGGAAGAGTTGCGGGCAAAGCAGCAGGAGCTTTGTTGTGAAATCAATCTTTACCACACTGTGCGCGCAATCCGGGCGGACAAAAGCCGCGCGGCGCTGGTTCTGAACATTGCCTGCACCGCCGCAAATATTCCGCAGGTGCTGACCCTGGCGGGAGAAATGCTCCGTGAAACGGTCTATGACAAAACCAATCTGTACCGAATCTATTCCGGCGATCTTGCTGGACGGAAAAACCACATGATAA
>FR890420.1 GCA_000433415.1 Clostridium sp. CAG:448 | reverse complement strand
TGGTTTTTGCAGAGCTGTGCCGCCATTTCCACGTTTTCCAGCGCTGTCAGATTGGGAATCAGATTGTAAAACTGAAAGACAAAGCCGACGTCCTGCCGCCGGTACTTTGCCAGTTGCCGTTCGTTGTAGGCGGAGATTTCCTCGCCGTCCAAAAACACCTTGCCGTCCGTGAGCGTATCCATGCCGCCCAAAATGTTCAACAGCGTGGTTTTTCCGGCGCCGGACTGCCCCACAATGACGCAGACCTCCCCCTTGCCGATGGTAAAAGATACGTCGTGCAGGGCTTGCACCGCCACGTCGCCCGTGCGGTAGACCTTGCCGACGCAGTCAAACTGTACATATCCGTCCATATGGTTGTTCCTTTCTGTTTCGTTTTCTCCCTTGTATGATAGCACACTTTGCCCGTTTTTGCAAGAGGCAATCGGGAAAGAATGTGCGTTTTTTTCCGTTCTGCCCGTCGGCGCAAAAAAGAAGGCGGAACGTTTGACACGCCCCGCCATGGGAATTTTGAAATTTATTCGCCCGCGTTCTCGGGGCTTTTCCGACCGCCGGGACGGAAGTCGTAGTCGGGCAGATTTTCCGGCGTCAGCCATTTTTCGTCCGTCTCGGTAAATATGCCGTCCGCGTCGTACCCCAGGGTTGTGTACGACCAGTATTCCTCGTCCGCGTAGTAGG
>FR890419.1 GCA_000433415.1 Clostridium sp. CAG:448 | reverse complement strand
TTTCTTTTTGCCAAGCTTTTTCTTTGCGCCTTCATGGTCAAAGAAAAAGCGGTAATCGGTTTGCACCCCTCCAAGCCCCCAAAAGGTATCAAAGAAAAATCAATAATCCTTCCCGGCATCCGCCGGGAAAATTTTTTTCTTTTCCCTATTGCTTTTTTCCGAAAGATGTGATATACTGTCATTGAATGAATGATCGTTTAACAAAGAAAAGGCAGATGAGAGATGAGAACAGACCAACACCAGGAAAAAAAGATCGCTATTATGGAAAAATGCTTTGCCTGCTATGCCAAAAACGGGCTGACGGGCACCGGCATCAAGGCGCTTGCCGAGGCGTGCGGATGTACGCAGGGAAATCTGTATTCCTACTTCAAAAACCTTGACGAGCTGATTATCGAATCCACCGCGTATTGCATGTCCAAGGTCGAGGATGACTTTATGGCAAAAGCCCCCAAAGACCCCGTGGACGTGATGCGCTTTATTGAGGAGGTGCCGTACTGGACCGCACGGGAGCACGGCGATAAGTATCGCCTGATGTACCAGATCTATACCCACCCCAAATACATCGAGCATGGCAAAAAGTTCTTCGAGGGCGTCAATGCCCGCTATACCGCATACGCCAAAGAGCTGGAACCCAAGCTCGGCATCCCGTATACGGTGATTACGCCGCTCATCTTTATCTTCGTCCGCGCCTGCGTGCACTACGCCATGTTCGAGGACGAATATTACCTCAAGAGCCAGATGGAAGTCCTGAAAGCGGGCGTTTCCATGTTTATCGATACCTACAGAAACAATCTTTTGCGGGAGGTTCAATGAAAATGAAAAAACGTGTTATGATGACGCTGTCGGCACTCTTTCTGATGATTGCGGCGGTCGTTGTGCTGCTCGTTGTCAACGTAAACGCCGACCCGGTCCAGTATAACCTGTGGATCGGCGGCGACCGTGTCACGAGCGAAAATCTTTCCGGCGACGGCTGGAAGTTCGAGCCGGAAACCAATACCCTGGTGCTCAACGGCTTCGGTTTAGCCACCTGGGGATACAATATGGGCAAAGATTTCTTAGGTCATTATCCCTCGAAGGTCAACCTGTTTGCCATCATTTATGCCGAGGGCAAAATGGATCTGACCATCCGCACGGAGGGAAGCCCAAGCCATATCGGCGATCCCGATTTTGCAAACCGGGCATATGAAAAGAGCAACCGGGCGTACACCGCCATTTATAACTCCGGCGGCACTGTTACGATCACCGGTGACGCCAAGCTGACCGTCGGCGCAAACTACAGAGGTATTTTCTGCGACAACAGCGGTACGCTCATCTTTGACAATGCAAGGGATGTTGAGGTGGTCACATATGGCGGCGATACGCTGCACGCCAGCAACATCACGCTGAAGGGAAACAGCCATGTCAATACGACCGTGGGTCATGCCGGCGCCGGTGTGCCTACCATGAATATCTACGCGACGTATACCGTCAAGGTCTATGAGGGCTCCTCCCTCAAATCGGACTGTGAGCTTGGCGCGGATACCAGCAATCGCGGTTATGCCGGCATCCAGTGCTTCAGCAAGAAAAAGGGCGGCGGGGTTTATGCCTGTGGCGGTGAGATCCGATCCGATGTCTACCCCGCCGGCTACGACATCGGAGACAAAACGCTCTATGCCATTGATGCACCGGTCGTGAATATTGAGGGCGACGGCGTTGTGGAGGGCAACATCTATAACTGGTATAATCCCAACGAGTATTATGTCAATTCCGTTGTGTACGGCTACAGCGGCGGCGGCGGCAGGGTCAGATTCAACGGCGCCGGCATTCTCCGCCTGAAAATGTCCACAGCGAAGCCGGATGGAAGCTCCAAGATTCAGCAGCTCCGCCCGAATTCCATTTCGTTTGCGGAGAATCTGCTGTACCGGACGGACACCGACGGCAGCTGCCGCGAAGAGATTACCGCCTATACCTGCGACGGCATTTTCCTCAGTTCAAAAGGGGTGTACGAATACTGGTCTTACAGCGAAAAGAATCTGTATCCGACTCATTACGGCGAATATTACGGTTCCTTCGACCTGAAAAGTGACGCGCTGACCCTGAAAGACGTTATGACAAAGACCCTGAGCGTTTCCAGGCTGGTGGCGACGGAAAACAGCACAAACATGGTCAATCCCTATGTCGATGAGGGATTTGAGATTCCCGAAATGACCGTGAAATCGGGCGCCACGCTGATTCTGAAGTTCGATAAAGACCGGGACTATACCTTTACAAAGCCCATCTGGCTGGAGGGCGGTACCATAGAGATCAACGGCGGCGGCGGCTCCGGGATCATCAAAGGGCTGGATGTCCGCGGCAAGGGTACCGTGATCTTCCACAAGGGTACCGTTTCCGGAGAGGTGGAAAAGAGTGTCAAGGTCGTAATGGATAACGAAACATATTCGAGCGGCAATATTGACATCCCCGATTACGGCAACGTCGTGGACGGAACCGGCAACACCGTTCACAAATTCGCCTACAAGGCGGAAACGGAATATGACTACTTCCGGCGGGTATGCATGATCCGTGAGGTGGAGGAACGGGATTTTCTTTGGTTTGAAGGGAAATTCCACATTGCGGAAAACGGCGACAAAATGCTGTATCTCTGGACGGACAGAGCCGACCGTCCGCATCGGATAGGTGCTTATCCGACTGCGGACTGTATGCGGGAAGATGAGCAGACCCTTTCCTTAAAGTACGGAACCAACACCTTTGCGCCGGGTACGCCCTTTACCCTGAAGGAGAACGGGGTTTTCGTTGCCAAGGCGGGCGACAATGTGGTGCTCTCCCCCCTTGCCGGCGGCAATCCCACCGATTTGCAGAAGTCCTTTGTCACCTGGGTCAAGTGGTATGTCAGCAAGGACGGCGGCGAGAGCTTCGAGCTTGTCCAGAGAACACAGGGACCGACTGCGGATAATACGGACGGTCCTTATGCGTCAAAAACAATCCGCTTTGAATACGTGCTCCCGGAGATCACCGAGGCGCAAAACGGATATATCTATCGGTGCGAGGTCTGCTATTGGGATGCCTTTACGTGGGAGAGAACCTCTTACTGCTATGACGCCACCCTGTATGTGGATACGCCGCAGCTGAAGGAGCCGGATCGCTATGCCGACGGTCAGCCGGCGCGCCTGGAGATGACCCACGGCACAACCCTTGACGGCATTACCTTCGGGTACCGCTGGGAGCTGAGCCGTAGTGGCGGCATCCGTTGGGAAACGGTGCAGGAAGGCGACTCCGCCGTGTATGAAACGGCAGCCGTCACCGATGCCATGGAAGGCTGGCAGATCCGTGTCGTCTACAGTATCTATGCAAACGGCAAGAAGCTGTCGGATGGCACTACCGACCCGGTCACCATTGATACAATCGGAAAACTGCCCGTTATTACCAAGCAACCCGAAAGCGTGGTTTACAGGTTGACGGAGGTGCTTGACGACGACTTCCCGCCCTCGGGTCTAATAACGGTCGTCATCGAGAAATATTATGGTTTCTCCGTGGAAGCGGAGGGGGAGGATCTGCATTACCGGTGGCAGAGAAGTAAGGACAACGGCAGAACCTTTGAAGATCTGCCGGGCGAAGACGAAGCCAAAACCAAAGTCTGGTACAAGGTCGCTGCGGGTACGACCTGGCAATACCGCTGTATCGTGTACAACGACTTCGGTTCGGTTATCTCCGACGTCGCAACCACCAGAACGCTGTATCCGCCGACCACCGGCAACCCGCAGGATCTGACGGTGCCTGAACATACCGACGCGGTTTTCCGCGTTGACATCACGCAGGGGCTTCCCTACGGCACCGATGTCATCTGGCAGGTCAGCAAGGACGGCAAGACCATGGTCGACGTGACGGCAGAGGACGGCACGGTCAATGTGTACTCCGAAGTCGTAAACGGGGAGATTCATTGGTACACCACCCTGACGGTCAGCAATGTGTCGCAGGATATGAGCGGATACATGTACCGCTGTATCGTCAAAAACCAGCCCAACGGCGAAGATTATAACGGTTTGCGCCGTTCCTGGCACGCCACCCTGACGGTTACGTACAACTGCGCCGTCGACGGTCACAAATTCGATGAGGGTACGGTGACAAGCGAAGCGAACTGTACGGACGCCGGCTGCAAGGTCTTTACCTGCTCCGCCCGCGGCTACGTCGATGAGCGTG
>FR890418.1 GCA_000433415.1 Clostridium sp. CAG:448 | reverse complement strand
CACGGGCAACCCTGCGGTCCGCTCAAACAGAAGCGTTGCCTGCGCGAAGGAGGAAGAGCCCAGCCGGACGCTGATCCGGTCGCCCTTTTTGCCGTAGGAGCCGCTGATGCGGAACAGCGTGTCCTCCTGCTTTTCCAAGAGAATGTCTTTGCTCATGTCCAGATACCATTCGCTCGTGGGAATGCCGTCCGCCCCGATCAGATTGACGCAGAAGGGAAGCTCCCCGCCGGAGAGCGGCGTTTTGCCCTCCGCAGTGTACCAGTCGCCGTAAAGACGGATGTAGGTGTAGCCGCCCTCGATCTTTTCCACGGTTCCCTCAGCGGTGGTGTGCACCAGATAATCCAGCGTCAGTCCCTCGACGGTGACGTTCTCGCAGCCGTATGCCCGGAGCAGGTTGCCGGTGTTGTAAAAGGCGGTGTTCTTGCCGTTCCTGGAAGAGTAAGAGGTGTTGACCAGGGTCGCGTTCTCGCCGCGCAGAAGGATGTTTTTCTTGCCTTCCAGACGGATGCCGCCGCTCAGGCGCGTCGGCGCGATGTAATAAGTGCCGGCGGGGAAGTAGATTTCGGTGTATTCGCCGGCGGAGGAGATCAGGCGGTTGATCAGCGTCAGATTCCGGTCGGCTGCGCTGACGTCGTTTGCCTTGACGCCCTTGTCGACGACGTTGACGGTGGTCTTCACGCGGTCG
>FR890417.1 GCA_000433415.1 Clostridium sp. CAG:448 | reverse complement strand
TTTCTCTTGACACTTCTGTATGTATCCATCAGATCATCCAACGGATCGCGCTCCGGTTTCTTTTTTACCTGTACCGTCGGCTTCTTTGCCGGCTCGGGCTGTGCGACAGGTGTCTCGGCGGGGGTGGCAACCGATTCCGTCACAACCGTCGTGGTTTCATCAACCTTGGGTCCCTTGCCCTTGTCAAATCCGGTCGCGATGATGGTGATACGCATCTCGTCTTCCAACTCTTCGTCAAAGCCGACACCCCAGATGATATTGGCATCCGGATGCGCTTCCTTGGCAATCATATTGGAAGCCAGATCGACATCCTCAAGTCCGACCTCAGGCGAAACCTGAATACTGATCAAAATACCTCTTGCACCTTCAATGGTAGACTCAAGCAGCGGGCTGGAAATTGCCATCTTTGCGGCAAGCTCCGCCTTGTCCTTGCCGGTTGCACTGCCAACACCCATGTGGGCATAGCCTGCATCCTTCATAATGGAGGCAACGTCATTGAAGTCCAGGTTGATGAATCCGGGCACGTTAACCAGCTCGGAAATACTCTGCACACCGCGGCGCAGAACATCGTCCGCACACTCGAAAGCATTCATCAGCGTAATGCGCTGATCGGACGATTCCTTCAGTTTATCGTTCGGAATCACAATCAGAGAATCAACATACTGGCTCAGCTCGGCAATACCGGATTCCGCATTGGCTTTGCGCACCTTTCCTTCAAACGAGAAGGGCTTGGTCACAATACCGATGGTCAGAATGCCCATCTCCTGTGCACAACGTGCAACCACAGGCGCCGCGCCTGTTCCAGTGCCTCCGCCCATGCCGGCAGTCACAAACACCATGTCGGTGTCGTTGAGCAATTCTTTGATGTCATCCAGAGACTCCTCCGCCGCACGTTTGCCGATCTCCGGCTTTGCGCCTGCACCGCGACCGCCGGTCAGCTTCTCGCCGATCACCAGCTGTTCCTGCGCATTGGATCTGCGCAGCGCCTGACGGTCCGTATTGACGGTAATAAATTCCACGCCTCTGATGTTTGAAGAAATCATCCGGTTGACCGCATTGTTACCGCCGCCACCGACACCGATCACCTTAATATTTGCACCGACATCCAAGCTGTCGTCATGTTCAAATGTTGCCATTGATTCGTCCTCCCAGATTTTCTGTTTTCCTCCGGAAGCCCTCCGTGCCGATCCGGAATCATTCCCTTATATCATAATATAAATCGTTCTAAAATGCAATAGTTTTCCGAAATTTCATGAAAAATTCACAATTTTCCGTGCCTTTCTGACGTCTTCCGCGGAATATTCCTATCCCTGCGCCTCAGGTCCGGCAGAAGTCGTCTGCTCTTCGCTTTGTGCACCGGTCGCCACATCCGGTTTTGTTGCGGTCGGATCCGTTTCCCGGAAGATACACATGGCAGGGTCGCTGACATCAATGGTTGCGTACCGCACGCCGCTGTCCTTTTTCTTTCCGTAGCAATCCGCCGCGTTGGACAGCTTGTCCTCCAGCCGATTGGCTCCGCCGAGAAGCACCTCGAACGTTTCGTTCAGGGTCAGCCGCAGATCAAACTTATCGGTCAGGTCCACTGCGCTGATTTCTCCCGCAAAAGAGGAGGCGTGCAGTGCCGCAAGGGTCGTGCGAATATACGCATACTGTTTTTCCGATGTTTGCAGATACTCCGCCGACGGGGAGGTTTCCGTCACCTCGGCAGAAGCGGCGGTGGTTTCCCGGTCGCCAAATTTATCCGTCTGCGCCTCTGTCGCCCCTTCTTTGACAGCGCTCTCCTCCGCAGAACCGCTGTTCGGCAAACGGAACTGCAACGCTTTCCCCACATTGGGGGAAAAGAAACGCGGCAGCTCCACCCGGGCTGCGCCCAGATTCCGATAGGTGCTCTCTTCCACGGAGCGGTCCTGCACCACAAGCTTCGGTGTCAGAAGATAGCTCATTCCGTCCTGCACTGTATAATAGAGCTGACGCGTTCCGGTCACGTGAATCGTAACGACGCCGGAAAGCCCCACCGAAATATCGGCATCGGTCAGATACGGCAATTCGGCAAGCAGAGAGCGGACAGCGCGCCGGCGATCAACGCCCGTAACGGCATCACCGGGGGAGATTCCAGCCGCCTTGGCAATCATATCCTCACTGTACACCGATTCCCCGTCAATTCTGATTTCCCGGATCTGCCAGAGCCCCAGCAAAAGAAGGATCGCCGTCAGCCCGATCAGCACCGCGCCGCAAAACACCAGCGCACGCAGGCACTTTTGTTTGCGTCTGACCGGCGAATAAAACCGCGGAACCGTTCGTTTCCTGCGCGGCAAAATGCGCGACAGTGCAGAAAACATTTTTCCGATCCATGCATCACGCAAGTCTATCCCCCCTTTCCGAATTCCGGTATGCCGTGCCTCACGGAACGAAACTCACTCCGCTCCGCCGCACAACTTCATAATTTCATCGTAAATACGCTCATTTGCGTCCGGCTTGGCAAACCGCTCCCGGATGTGTCTGCCCAGGCGGGCGCGCACATCGGGGGCATCCAACAGATCGCAGACAAGCTGTGTCAATCCGCCCGCGGACACCTGACCCTCTTCCAGAAGAATCCCCGCATCCGCATCTGCGATTGCCTTTGCGTTCTTGTACTGGTGATTATCCGTAACGTTGGGCGAAGGAATCATAATTGCCGCCTTCCCCATTTGTGCCACCTCGGAAAGCGTCATGGCACCTGCGCGGCAGATCACCAGATCCGCCGCCTGCATCCGCAACGGCATATCATAAAGATACGGATAGATTTCCGCATTTGCGCAACCGTCAATGCCGGCAGTCTTTGCCTGCGCCGCAATCTCGTCATAGTAGCGCGGTCCCGTCGCAAAGACAAAGCGGACCTTTTGCCGCTTCTGTGCCAATGCCGTCATCATTTCCATCACCATCCGGTTAAATTCTTTGGCACCACCGCTGCCGCCGAAGGCAAGAACCACCGTTTCCTCCGGGCGTATCCCGAGCACCTTGCGGCTGTCCTCCCGGCCGCCGTCCGAAAACGCATGCAATAACGGATTCCCCACACAGCACACGCGATCCCCGGATACACCGAGACGGTCGGCAGTTTCCGGAAAATTGCAGAGGATCTTGTCGACATCCTCCTTCAGCATCCGTACTGCCAGTCCCGGTGCGGCATTGGACTCATGCAACAGGGTCGGGATTCCCTTTCCCGCGCCGGCTTTGACGACGGGCCAGCAGACAAATCCGCCGGTGCCGATGATGATATCCGGTTTGAAATCGCGGATAATCGCCGCCGCGCGCCGTTTGGCGGAAACCATCAGCATGGCGGCACGGATATTTCTCAGAGAATAAAGGGGGCGCACCGCACCTTTAATCCGGATCCGTTCAAGCGGGTATCCCGCGCGTGGGACCAACTCTGCGGCACGGTCGCTTGGCTCCATGGAACAGACAAAACGAATCTGTGCATCGGGGTGTTTCTGTAAAATAGTCTGCGCGATGGCAAGTGCGGGATTGACATGTCCCGCCGTGCCGCCGCCGCTCATCAGTATACGCATGGCAATTTCTTCCTTTCTGCGCACTCTTACCGCTCTTGGTAAGAATATCTGGAGATACTGAGCACAATGCCCATTTCAAAAATCTGCATGGCAAGCGAGGTGCCGCCTGAAGAAAAGAACGGCAACGAAATGCCGGTATTCGGCATGGAATTTGTCACGACCGCAATATTGAGTACCGTCTGCAAAGCGACTTTTGTAACAAGTCCATAAACAACAAGTGAAGAAAACTTATCCGGCGCACGCGAGGCAATCCGGTATCCGCGCAGCAGCAGTGCCAGTACCAACCCGATCACCAATGCCGCGCCGACAAATCCAAGCTCTTCACAGACGATGGCAAAAATAAAGTCATTCTGCGGCTGTGACACATAACCGAACTTCTGCCGGCTGTTACCCAGTCCCAGACCGAACACACCGCCCGATCCGATGGCGTACAATCCCTGCAGTGTCTGCCATGCCGCGCCCAACGGGTCTGCTTCCTCAATATGCAGCCAGGTATGTACCCGCTTCTGCGCATAGTCCGAAACCATCAGTATGAAGGACGCGCCTGCCACACCGACGCCAGTAATTGCTCCCATCCATTTTCCGCTCGCACCGCCGATCACCATCATGATCAGTCCCAGAGAACCGATAATAATCGTCCCTGACAAATGCTTCTCCAATGCCACCAGGACACAGATCAATCCCAATGCGCATCCCGGTATCAGAATACCGTAGCGGAAACGCCCACCGAATTTCTGCGTATCGGAAAGTTTTCCGTCATACTTCGCATAGATCAGTGCCAAAATCAGCACCACTGCCATTTTTGCAATTTCGGAAGGCTGAATCGTAAAGATCTTCAAATCCAGCCAGCGCTTCGCACCGCCGAAAATGGTTCCGGTCACAAGTACGAGCAAAAGCAGAACCACCGTAAGGGCATATATGGCAACGGCAAATACGCGCCAGGTCCACAGCTTCGCCCTGAGTACGAACGGAACCGTAATGAAAAGCGCCGCAACGATATAAAGCAGGTGTCGGGAAAAATAGAACATGCTGTTCCCGTGATGTTCTGCCGCATAGATGGAGCTGGCGCTGTACGCCATCACCGCACCGTACAGGATCAGAGCCGTCACGATCAAAAGGAACCACACATCGATTCCGCCGCGCGTCAAAACGCGCTCGCGCACATCCCCGTCCGGTTTGTGAATCGGCTCCCGATAGATCGGATCGTTTGTTTCAAAATACCGCTCTTCGCGCTCCCGGATCTGTTCCCGATAGGCGTCTGCTTTGCGTCGCACGCCGGCAAAAAAGCCGTTTTTCTTTTGTCCGTCCCGGTTGTTACCGTTGTTGTCGGGTTCTCTTTCTGCCATGCCCGCTCACTCCTTTCCGCTTTTTCTTCTTTGTCCGATTCGTCTGACCGTCACAGTATCAGTCCGAGCCATGCAACCACGCACAAAAGCGCCGTTACTGCCGCAAACGTCAGCGTAATACGCACTTCACTCCATCCGCCTTTCTGGAAATGATGGTGTATCGGTGCCATCCGGAACAGGCGCTTTCCGCCCGTCAGTTTGAAATACACAACCTGCAAAAGGCTGGACAGCATCTCACAGATATAAACCAGTCCGGCGATCATCAGCACCAGTACCTCGCCCGTCATAAAAGCCATTCCCATCAGAATCCCGCCGATAAAGAGCGAGCCGGTATCTCCCATGAAAATCCGTGCAGGGTTGCGGTTAAAGTGCAGAAAGCCGATCATTCCTCCCATCAGGGCAGCCGAAATAAAGGAAAGCCCGCTGTCGCGCAGTGCGAAAGATGCAATCAGGTAAAAGAGGGCAACCACAAGCGTAACGGAGGATGCCAGACCGTCAATCCCGTCGGTGATATTGGTGCTGTTGACAAATCCGACAATCAGAACCGCATAAATCGGATATGCCGCGTAGGAAAGCTGTAATGCGTAATCGCAGAAGGGCAAGGCAAGCGTCGTCGGCAGATTGCCCGTATACGCCATAACGGCTACATATGCTCCGGCAACGGCAAACTGCAGCACCAATTTCTGCATCACGCTCAGCCCGATGTTTTCTTTTTTGAGGAGCTTTGCGTAGTCATCCACAAATCCGATAATCCCGTTTCCCACGCCCAGTGCAAGCGTCAGGGCGAGCGGAATAAACGTTTGCGCAATTCCCTGCACGGCAAAAAGAACAAAAGCAACCGTCATACACAAAAGGATAGACAGAATAAAGCAAATGCCGCCCATGGTAGGGGTCCCGTTTTTATTTTTATGCTCTCCGACATACTGTGAAATCGGCTGTCCGATTTTCTTTGCCTGCAAAACAGGCAGAATCAGATGCGTAATCAGGAGCGTCAGAAGCCAGGAAGCGGCAAACACGATGCCGGCAAGCAGATAACGGTTTTCAAGCATTTTACATTCCTCCGTCAGGGTCTTTGATTGTTTCAGAGTCGTTTTTTACGGCTTTGGCAAAATGTTCGTCAAGGTACGTACATACACGGTCCAGGCACATGGCATGGCTTGCCTTCACCAGAACGGTATCTCCCGGCAAAAGCGTCTTTGCGAGCATCCCGGTCAGCGCCGTCAGATCACTTCCGTCCGTAAAGGAACAAACCGCATCCGCAGGCATTCCGCCTTCCCGTGCGCCCTCTGCGTACATCCGGGCGCGTTCCCCTATAGTAAACAATAAGTCTGTTCCGCATGCGGCAACCTCGGTTCCGACCGTGCGGTGCAACTCCGGAGAGGTCTGCCCCAACTCCAGCATATCACCAAGCACCGCAACCGCTCTGCCGCCGTTCTGCGCCTTCATTTCCCGCAGGACGCGCAATGCGGCGCACATAGACTCCGGCGCAGCGTTATAGCAGTCCGCAATCAGGGTGATCTGCCCACAGGGACGGACATTCTGGCGCAGTCCAAGTGTCTTGTACTGCCGCAAACCGTTGACAATATCCGCAGGCTCCTCCCCGATGGCACGTGCGGCGGCAAAAGCAAGAGCCGCCTCCATAACCATATGCTTTCCGATCGCAGGAATTTCCACATGCACGCATGCACCGTCCGGGCAATGCAGATCAAACGCACTGCCGCTTGCGGTAAAGCAGATATGATCCGCATAATAATCCGCATCCGTCGTCTCCACGGACACAAAGACCGTCCGGTAAGCGGATCCGTGCTGTCCGCGCAGAAGCGGCTCGTCGCCGTTCAATACCAGTGTTCCGCCTCTGCGAAGACCGGTTACAATCTCCATTTTGGCGCGGCAGATATTCTCTCTTGTCCCGAGATATTCCAGGTGCGAGGTGCCGATATTGGTGATAACCGCAACATCCGGGCTCGCCGCCCCCGACATCGCGGCGATCTCTCCGAACCCGCTCATGCCCATTTCAAACACCGCTGCCTCTTCCTGTGCACCGACCGACATCAGCGAAAGCGGCATGCCGATGGTACTGTTGAAATTTCCCTCCGTGCGGAAAACACGGAAACGTTCCCCAAGCGCCGCGCTGATCATTTCCTTGGCAGTCGTTTTACCGACGCTGCCAGTAACGGCAACACAGCGCAACGGCTTTCTCTGACGGTACAGGTGGGCCAGACGGCAAAGCACGGAAACGGAATCCTCCGCAATCACCGCACTGACCGATTTCCCCGCAATGCAAGCCGGAACATATTCGCACAAAAAGCAACGGCAACCGTTTTCCATCGCCTTTTCGATATAATCGTGTCCGTCCACCCGTTCTCCGCGAATTGCGATCATCATCGTGTCCCGATCCGCCTCTCTGGAATCCGTGCAGATCCATTCGACCGAAACGTGATCATCGCCGGTAAAATTATAGTAATCTCCACCGCAAAAAGCGGCAACATCCTTCATGCAAAGCGGACCCAATCCAAGCCTGATCTTCATCCCGTCATTTCCTTTCCCGTTTTTTTCGCGGTCACGACTCCCCGCGCAGGCGCCACGCCGCCAGCAGCTGTTCCCTCTCACAGAAGGGATGCCTGCCTGTGCGGTCAATCTCATAGTGTTCGTGCCCCTTTCCCGCAAGCAGAAGAATGTCCCCGCTTCCGGCAACCGACACCGCATATCGGAT
>FR890416.1 GCA_000433415.1 Clostridium sp. CAG:448 | reverse complement strand
GCAGTCGCACTGGTTCCGCCGCTCCCGAGAATCGCGACCTGTTGTCCGCGCAGATCGATGCCTGCCCGCAAAAGCAATGCCCGCATTCCGTAATAGTCCGTATTGTAACCGATCAGTTTCCCATTTTTGTGCAGCACCGTATTGACGGCGCCGATCCTGCGTGCCGCCGGATCCACCTCATCCAGATAAGGGATTACGGTCTGTTTATAGGGAATCGTCACATTGATTCCGCAAAATTTTTTGGCAAGCAGAAAAGATTCCACTTCCTCTGGCGCAAGCTCGCAAAGGCGGTAATCGTAATCACCGAGCATCGTGTGAATTTCACGCGAAAAGCTGTGCCCAAGGTGCTCGCCGATACATCCGTACCGGACTTCTTCCCATCCCATCACCGCACCTCCCCGGGACCCAGCGCGTCATCTCCCAGACGCATCAGGAGCAGATCCGCAACCGTCAGCGCGGTGATTGCATCAATGACGGGACATGCGCGCGGCGCAATGCAGGGATCATGCCGTCCGGAAATGCGCAATGTCACATTCTCGTTCGCGCGAAAATCAACGGTTTCCTGCGGTTGTGCGATGGAAGGCGTCGGTTTGATCGCACATCGGAACACAAGCGGCATTCCGTTGGTAATTCCGCCCCCGATACCACCGTTTTTGTTTCCGTCTGTTTGTATTTTGTCGCCGCACACCCGGTAAGGGTCGTTCGACACACTGCCGCGCAAATCCGCGAGTGCAAATCCCAAGCCGAATTCAACCCCCTTCACGGCAGGAACGGAGAACAGTCCGTGCGATAGCATTCCCTCGACCGTGTCAAACCACGGCTCGCCGAGCCCGGCAGGCAATCCGAGAACCACCGTTTCCGCAATGCCGCCTACACTGTCGCCATCCGCACGCGCACGCAGAATCTGTGCGCGCATCTGCTCCCCTGCCTGTGAAGAAAGTGTTGGGAAAGCAGAATGCCGCAACGCCTCTGCCTGTGCTGCCATCTCTGCCGTATCAAACGCCAAGTCATCCACCCCCGCGCAACGGGAAAGGTGGGTTCCGATCCGGATTCCCTTCTGCTCCAGCGCGTCGTACACAATAGCGCCCGCGGCAACCAGTGCCGCCGTGACCCGTCCGCTGAAATGCCCGCCG
>FR890415.1:215-1136 GCA_000433415.1 Clostridium sp. CAG:448 | reverse complement strand
GTTTTTTGACGAGTTTAAAGCACTTGACAATTTATGCAGAGATATCTACGGCGGATCTGTGGACAACAAGCTCGGTGTCACCTTGTATCTTGAAGATATGGACAAAAAGGCTTATCGAGGGACAATCAATGTTTCCGGCTGGGTATCTGATTATAATCGCTTAAAATCGGCGAGAAATATTCGAAATGAATTGGCACATTCCCGCAATTCAATGACCGTTGATATCTGCTCGCAAGAGGATATTGATTTTGTTCGTTCTTTCAGAGCAAAAATATTAAATCAGACAGACCCGCTTGCTATGCTGAGAAAGCAATCAGCTCAGCCTCGTTTCTCAACAACGCCGCAGCCCAAACGGCAACCTCAACCGATATATACTACTCCGGTCAAAAAACCTGTCGGATGCTTTGGTATTGTAGCAGCGTTTTTGATTGTTATTGCCTGTATTATTGCTTTTTTATTATAGTTTGCCGTCAGCCCAATACCGATACAAAGAGCAAAGGAAGAGCCTTGGGCACATCTTGAGACCATTCCTTTGCTCTTTATTGCTTTGATGCCCGCCTGTAACCAGCAAGCAGTTTTTGCAGTTGCACTGTTGTACTGATGTCCGAGTGACCAAGGCATTTCGATACATTGAATATTGGGATGTCCTTATTGATAAGAATGCTGGCGAAGGTATGTCGCAGGTCGTGAAAGCGGATGTGCCGCATACCGTTCTTTTCAAGCACCTGTGAGAAGCGGAGCGTGACATATCGCGGGGTCAGGAGGTTGCCCGGCTTGTCCGTGCATACATAATCGTCGTATGCGCGGTTGTAACTGCCCTTGAACATACGGCGGTAGAGGTCCTGTTGTGCCTTTTGTTCGACCGGCATTTCATAAACCGGCGCGGGGATCGGCAGGCTTCTGCGGCTGCTGGAGTTCTTC
>FR890415.1:0-179 GCA_000433415.1 Clostridium sp. CAG:448 | reverse complement strand
GGTTTGAGGATTTTCTCGCCGTCATTCTCGACTTCAACAACCTTGGTGTCGAGCAGAACCTCGCGCTTCTCCATGTCAATGCGTGACCATTGCATGCCGAGCGCCTCACTCCGTCGCAGTCCCATGCATCCCGCGAGGATGATTGCCGGGTACCACACTGCTGTTCGCAAGTCCAGACC
>FR890414.1 GCA_000433415.1 Clostridium sp. CAG:448 | reverse complement strand
ATTTCCGGCTTGTACCGCATGCTGTCCGCCTCGGTAATGGGGCGGATGACCCGGCAGGGCACCCCTGCGGCAAAGCTGTTTGCCGGGATGTCGCGCGTAACCACACTGCCCGCGCCGATCACACAGCCGTCACCGACGGTCACCCCCGGGCAGACCGTCACCCCCGCGCCGAACCAGCATCCGTTGCCGATATGCACCGGCTTCGCATAGCACAGCCGCCGCCTCTCCCCGTCTGCGGTCAGCATGGCGATGCGCTCCGAGGCGACCATCGGATGCACCGGCGTGACAATGGTGGTATTGGGTCCGAAATCGCAGTGATCCCCGATGACGACCTCGGCATCGTCCTGCACGGTCAGATTGAAGTTCCCGTAAAAGCATTTGCCGATCTTGGTGTGTTTTCCGTAATGAAACGTGATCGGACCCTGCAAAAAGCTCCCCTCGCCGAGCGCGCCCAGCATCTCGTGCAGAATCTGCGCCCGCTTTTCGGTTTCGTCCTCGTAAGTGCGGTTGTAATCCAGATTCAGATTGTGCGTGCGGCGTTTGATTGCCTTCAGTTCCGGCTTTGCCGGATCAAACAGAATCCCGCGTCGGATTTTCTCCTCTTCCGCGCAGCGGATTTTCTCCTCTTTTCCGCAGCGGATTTTCTCCTCTCCCCCGCAGTCTTCCCGTTTTCCGTTATTCCCTTGTTTTTCGGACATGACAATATCCCCCGTTCCTTATTCCCGCAGGCGAACGCGCGCCTCAGTTTTTCAGACAGCCGATCGGCACCACGTATACCCCGTCGCGCCGTCGGTAGGCATAAGCATACACCATTTCATCGTTTTTTGCAAGACCTTTCCGACGATTGGCGGATTTTCGTTCCGACGATTGGCGAAATTTTATTCCGACGATTGGCGAATTTTCGTTCCGACGATTGGCGGACAAACAAAAAACCCGCATGCCCTTCCTGCTTCCGGAACGGTTTGCGGGTTTTCCGATTATGACACGGAATCCGTCGGTTCTTTCTTTGACTGTGGGGAATCCTTGGTCATCCGCCGAATCGTACCGATAATCAGCTTCAGATCGTCCTCATTCAGCTTTTTCAGCTCGTCAACCGCGGTGCAAAACAACGCCGAAGGTTCGCCGGCATCGTCAAAAAACTGCGCCGGCGTAACGCCGAGATAATCGCAGATGCGCAGAAATTCTCCCATCGGCGGCAGTGATTTCCCGGAGGAAATGTTGTAAATATAGCTGCGACTGCGCCCCAGATCATAGCTCATCCGATATTCCGAAACACCTTTCTGCAACCGCAGCTGTGTCATTCTCTCCCGAATATACTGTGCGTCCATGGATTACTCACCACCTTATCTCGCTCTCTCTGTGCATATTGTAATCCAAAATCCGTACCCAATAGTCCAAAAATATACGCTTATTTATCTTGAATAGTATAATATTTTATGTTATTATAGGATACAGCATATTTTTGAAGCCTTTTTTCAAAAAAACACGGAACAAACGCATGGAATATGGAGGGAAAGAACCTTATGGCCTGCTCATTTTTCGGGCACAGATACATCGATGAGGCGATTGCGGCGCCGCTGAAAAATGCTTTGACAAACCTGATTGCAAATAACGTAGATACCTTTCTCGTCGGACATCAGGGAGATTTTGACAGGCTGGTACTCCGCACTCTGCGACAACCGAAAAAGGAATTTCCGCAGATTCGCTACCGCGTGGTGCTCGCATACCTGCCCGCCGCCCCGGCAGCCTATTGCGCATACACGGAGGAAGAAACCGTTTTTCCGGAAGGATTGGAAACCGTTCCGCCCCGCTATGCCATCTCATGGCGCAATCGGTGGATGATCAGGCAATCGGACGTTGTCGTGACCTATATTACCCATTCCCAGGGCAGCGCCGCACAATTTGCGAAATTGGCAAAGAGAATGAACAAACAGGTGATTAACATTCCCGACAGTCTCCAAAGCCGCAAATAACGGATATGCCGCTTTTACCCCGCCGTCGCGGCTTCCACCCGCACGACGACCGCGGAAATATCGTCACTGCTCCCCGCCTGCGCCGCCTTGCGGACGATCAGACGGCTCAGTTCCTCGGGCGCAATCTCCTCCGACGCCGACAGAAGCGACACCAGCCACGGGCATTCGTCGTTGTTCTGCGTCACACCGTCGCTGACCATAATCACGGTATCCCCCGCGCTGATCTCGGAACGGGTCACACGCACGTCGGGCGAACGGATAATCCCGATGGGCAATGTCCGGGAGCGCAGAATGAACACTGCGCCGTCCCGGACGATATAAGTGGGCGCCGCACCGGATTTGGCAAAGGACGCGCTCCCCGACAGCAGGTCCAGTTCCATCAGATCGACCGTAGCGGAACACTCGGTGCCCGTGCAGGAGTTCTTGGAACGGATAAAACTGTTGAGCATCCGCAGGGTGACGTCGGTATGATTGCACGCCCGCAGCATCTTTTCCAGGAAAATCGAACAGATGCGCGAGGTAAAGGACGCCTCCTCCCCGCTCCCCATGCCGTCGCTGACCAGCGCGTAAAAATAGGCGTTGTCATTGGAAAAACAGTTGACGGTATCGCCGCACACCGCCCCCGGCTCCCCCGCTCTGTCCTCGGCAGAAGCAAAGAAGGATTCCCCGGACATCGGGGCGCAGATGCGCTCGTCGTCCGCCCGTTCCGCCCGCTCCCGCGC
>FR890413.1 GCA_000433415.1 Clostridium sp. CAG:448 | reverse complement strand
TCTCCGAAATACCGGAGCAGAAATGCCCGCAGACAATCCGTGGTGGTGCAGTAAAAGGTCATTTTGCGCAAACGGTCCAGCTCCTGTTCCCGGACGGTGTGTGCCTGCGCCGGCGTCAGCTCCGGGTTCGGCTCTCCGTGCTCGATCATATACCGATTGGTGTGTACGTCCCTGCCGCTGTACAGCAGTACGCATTCCGCCGGCATGCCGTCTCTGCCCGCGCGCCCCGCCTCCTGGTAGTAGCTTTCCGGGTTTTTCGGCATGTTGTAATGGAGCACAAACGAAACATCCGGCTTGTCGATTCCCATGCCGAAGGCATTGGTCGCCACCATCACCTGCACGCGGTCGCACACAAAATCCTCCTGATTCCGCTGCCGTTCCTCGTCGGACAGTCCCGCATGGTATCTGGTTACGGGAATTCCCGCACGGCACAGGCGCTCGCACACGCTTTCCACCGCGCTGCGGGTGTTGCAGTACACAATCCCGCTCTGCCCCGGATGCTCCCGGACAAACGCAAGCGTTTCCTCCTCCTTGGACTGCGGATGCCGCACGCCGAAAAACAGATTGGGACGGTCAAAGCCGGTCGTAACCGCCACCGGGTCGTGCAGATCCAGAATGGCGGCAATGTCGCGCCTGACCGCGGCGGTTGCGGTGGCAGTCAGTGCGGCAACGGTGGGGCGTTCGGGCAGAAAATCGGTGAACGCGCGAATTTTCAGGTACCCCGGGCGGAAATCCTGCCCCCATTGGGAAACGCAGTGCGCCTCGTCCACCGCCACAAACGGAATGCAAAGGCGGGCGCAGACCGCGCGGAAGGACGGCGTATCCAGCCGTTCCGGCGCGACATAGACGATCTTGTACTGCCCCTGTGCCATCCGGGAAAGCGCCAGATCGTACTGCGCCGGGGTCAGGGAGCTGTTGAGATACGCCGCCCGGATGCCGTTGTGCAGCAATGCGCTGACCTGATCCTTCATCAGGGAGATCAGCGGCGAAATCACCACCGTCACCCCCGGCAGAAGCAGTGCGGGAACCTGATAACAGACGGATTTGCCCGCCCCTGTCGGCATGACACACAGACAATCCCGCCCCGCCAGCACGGCGTCGATTATCCGCTCCTGCCCGGCACGGAAACTGCTGTACCCGAAATACGTCCTGAGCACTTCCTCCTTAGTCACACAAACACCCCTTTTCTTCCAAAACAGTATACCGCATCCCCCGCCGTTTGTCAAGCGTTCCCCGCCTGCGCGCAGGACCGTAACGTCTTATTTTTTTGCGGCAAAAGGGATTGACAGCGCGCGAAAAAAGTGGTACAATGGAAGATAGGGAATGTTTTGCATGCCACGGTTTTTGCGCGGCAGGGACATATTCCGGAATCCGGCGCATGAACGCCGCAGAAAGTGAAGCATATGAAAAATTTTGAGGTCAGAACAAAAATCTATTTCGGAGACGATGCCCTCGCCCGCCTTGCCGCATTGCAGGCGACGCGCGTTCTGGTGGTTTCGGATCCTTTTGTGGTCAGCAGCGGTCTGATCCGCCTGGTCACGGACCAGCTGGAACGGGCAAAGATCCCGTATACCGTTTACAAGGATGTCGTTCCGGACCCGCCGCTCGGCAAGGGCATTGACGGCGTCCGCGCGGCAATTTCCGCCATGCCGGACTGCATTGTCGCGGTCGGCGGCGGTTCGGCAATCGACCTTTCCAAATCCGTCCGCAAATTTGCCGGGCAGGTTGACCCCACCTTCCGCCCGCGCCTGGTCTGTATTCCGACCACCAGCGGCACCGGCAGTGAAGTTACCTCCTTTGCCGTCATCACGGACCCGGAGACCAACGTCAAAATCCCGCTGAGCGAGGCGGATATGACCCCGGACGAAGCGATTTTGGACGTGGAAATGGTCAAGAGTGTTCCCCCGCAGGTCACGGCGGACACCGGCATGGACGTGCTGACGCATGCGATTGAAGCATATGTCAGCATCAACAACAACGAATTCTCCGGCGCGCTTGCAGAAAAAGCGGTGGAGATCTGCGGGCAGTTCCTGCTCCGTTCCTACGCCAGCAACGAAGACACCCACGCGCGGCGCAAGATGCATGTGGCATCCTGCCTTGCCGGTCTTGCCTTCAACTCCGCGTCGCTCGGACTCAACCACGGCATGGCGCACCAGCTCGGCGCGCAGTTCCATATCCCCCACGGACGTGCGAACGCCATCCTGCTCCCCTACACCATCGAATACAACAGCGGCATCAACCGCAACAGCAAGAGCCGCGAGCACTACGATCCCTGCGTGCGCAAGTACTGCAATATGGCGCGGATTCTCGGCGTTGCAAACCTCAACGAGATTACGACCATTCACGCACTGGTCAGTTACGTCCAGTTTTTGTCCAAGGAGATGAACATCCCGCTGACCGTTTCCGGTCTCGGATCCGTATCCGAGGGCGAATATATGGCAAAGGTGGACGAAATGGCAGAGGCTGCTCTGCATGACGGCACCACTGCCACCAACCCGCGCAAACCCACCAAAGAAGAAGTCGTCGAACTGTTCCGCAAAATCTGGTAACGCCCCTTTCAAAGGAGGATTTCCGCATGAAAGCACACCGTCTGATGCGCCTGTTTGTACTGCTCCTCGCCGCGCTTCTGCTTCTGCCCGCCTGTGACGGCGGCAAGGAAACGGAATCCGGCTCCGCAGGCTCTTCCGGAACCGATACCGCGGCGCCCGACGCCACGGATACCGAAACCGGGAAAGAAGAAACCTCCGCGACCGATGAAGAAACGCAGACCGAGGCGGAAGAGGTGCTTTACTACGTCATGACCGAATGGCGAGAGGACGAAACGCCTCTGTCCGGTCCCCTGACCGATCTTGCCGAAGCGACCGCACTGGCACAGGAGAACAAACAGTACGGTTATCGCGTCTTTGACGACAAGGGCAACACGGTATTCCTGCCTTATACGGAGTTGCAATGCGATATTCTGCGTGAAGCCAAGCGCGTGACCGACTACTGCCGGGAAAACAACTTCACCTACGGGGACGCCCCGGTCAATCCGGCGATCAACCACCGCGCGAAAAAGGTGAGCTGCGACCGGTTGGTCTGTTGGGTGCTGTACAACCTCGGCTATACCGATCAGCCCCGTACCCAGGGCGTAACGGTATGGGCAATCGCCGACTTCTGCGAAAAATACGGCTTTGAAAAAATCACGAACGTCCGCGATCTGCAACCGGGCGACGTGGTCCTGGTCAATCCGGACAGCAAGGGCAGACCCGGTCACACGTTCTTATGCGGCAGTGAGCGTGAACGCGGAAAATACTTCCGCTACGACTGCGGCTCCGACGAACGAATCCGTTCGGTTCAGCCGTTCAATGAAGGCATCCAGAATTTCGTCTGTGCCTACCGCCCCAATCCGGACACCCGGACGGATCAGCGGGTCAGCATTGCAGATGAAAAGAAAAAGTAATACACCGTCAGAAACGACGGACATCAGAAACAGCCACAGCGGTTCGGATCAAGCCGCTGTGGCTGTTCTCTTGTATTAAGGGGTGTGCAGTTCCCCGTACCGCGGCGCCGTCGTCTCCGTGTCCGTCAAAACGGCTTCCGTAACGGGCGCACTGCTCTCTGCCGCCGCGGTTCCGGAAGGCACTTCTTCGGAGCCTCCTCCGCACCCGGCAAGCAGCAAAAGGCAAACCGGAACCAAAAGCAGCCGCATCCCCCGCAGTCTTTCCGGCGCGTCTTTTGCAATCCTTCCGCGTGCCTTTTTCATTCGCCCCGCTCCTTTCTGCGTATGCCGCAACACCACATGCCGATCCCGGCGCCAAGCAGCATTGCCCCCGAAGCACAACCGCGCAACACACTGCCGCAGCCGGTCTGCCCGTCCGAATTGCCCTCGCCGGTATCCTCCCGGGTTTCCGGT
>FR890412.1 GCA_000433415.1 Clostridium sp. CAG:448 | reverse complement strand
CTCCCGGAGAATCCGGCAAAGGTCCGCCTCCACCACCTGCGCGCCGCGCCCCGTGTTCAGAAAGACGGCGTTGGGCTTCATCAGAGAGAACAGATCATAGTTCAGCATCCCCCTTGTGGCAGGCAGGTTTGCGACATGGTTGGAAACCACCTGCGACGCGGCAAACAGCGTGGGCAGATCGGTCTTTCGGACGCCGAGCTCCGCTGCCGCTTCCTCGGAGAGAAACGGGTCATATACCAGGACCCGCAGCCGATAGGCGGCAAGCATGCGGATGAGTGTTTTGCCGATCATCCCCGCGCCGAGAATGCCGACCGTTGCCCCGTAATTGCCGGGCATACCGGCAACATAAGCGGCATTTGCCGCCCGTGCCGCGGGCGATGTGTTCCGCCGCGCCGCCAGATAGAAGCCCTTGTTGGCGAGCAGAATCTGCGCCAGCGTGTATTCGGCAACCGGAACGGCGTTGGCGCCCCAGGCGGAGAACACCCGCACCCCTGCGTCTAAGAACGGACGCGCAAAGTGCTGTACCGAACCCGCACCGTAAAAGACGGCGCGGAGTGCAGGCAGGCAGGTGCGGATTTCCTGTACGGAGAATGCCGGCATCCCCCAGGTGGAGAAGATGCACGCGGTGTCCCGGAATGCCTCGGGGGAGGAAAGGATTTCTTCTTTGGTCTGGTTGACCGGTTCGATCTGCGTGTGTTTTTGCAGCAGTTCGCGCGTTTCGCGGTCGTAGACCTCAAAAATGCGGTTGCCTCCCAGATAAATGCTTTTCATGACGGTGTCCTTTCTGCAACGGGGGCGGCTGACACCGCCCCATGGTCGGATTATTCGATGGATTTGAGAGATTCGGTCATATTGACCCGCCGGATCTTGCGGTGCATGCAGAGCTCGACCAAGAGGGCAAGCGCAACCGTGACGGCAATGGCAATGGGGAAGCTGTACGGTTCGATGCGCGCATGGAAGGAGACCAGATCAATCCGGATCTCCGACATGACAAACCGATGCAGAAGAATCCCCAGCGGCATGCCGAACAGGGTGCCGAGCAGTGTCAGAACCAGGCTCTCGCGGAAGACGTAAGCGTTGGTTTCCTCCGGGTAGAAGCCGAGCACCTTGATGGTGGCAATCTCGCGCTGGCGCTCGGTGATGTTGATGTTGCTCAGGTTGAACAGAACGATCAGAGCAAGCGCGCCGGCGCAGGCAATCACCAGCCAGATGATGGCGTTCATGCTCTCCATCATGTTGGCAACCCGCTCCCGCACGTCGGCAGTGACCGAAACCGCCGCAACTCCCTCAAAGGCACCGAGCGACGCGGCAACGCGGTGAATATCGGCACCCGGCGCGGCAGTGGCATACACCGTGTTCAGACTGCACGCGTGCCCGGCGGCGTCGGCATAGGTGTCGGCGGACAGGTAGAGGTAGCTGTATACATAGTTTTCGCAGATGCCGCTGACGCGCACCGTGACCGGCACCGTTTCCTCCACCGTAAAGGTGAGCGTATCGCCGACGGACACATGCAGGTCTTCGGCGAGCTTCTCGGTCAGCACCGTTTCCCCTGTCGCCGGGAAGGCGACCGGTTTGCCGCCGTTGTGGAGATCAATCAGCGCCGGGAGATGCCCGTCGTCCGAGACGATCAGGTAAACCTGCTTTTGCGAGCCGTCGGTCATGGTGACATTGGCGGAGGACTCCCCGGCAAAGGCGACGGTGGAGAGCGTTTCTCCGTTTTCGCGCACAAATGTCTCCCGGTAGTCCGCGTCCGCGCCCTTTTTCAGGGTCACGGCGTAGTCGTATTTCATAATGTCGCTGAACTGGTCGTCGGCAATGGTGCTGATGGAATCGCGGATTCCCAGTCCCGTCAGCAGGAGCGCCGTGCATCCGCCGATGCCCAGAATCATCATAAACATCCGCTTTTTGTAGCGGAAAATGTTGCGCGCGGAAACCTTGTGCAGAAAGTTCATCCGGGACCACAGCGGACGGATCCGTTCCATGAGAATCCGTTTGCCGGCGCGCGGCGCACGGGGGCGCATCAGTTCCGCCGGCGTTTCGCTCAGCGTGCGGCGCACGGCGGCATAGGTGGCGCCGACCGAGCACAGAAGCGACACCGCAAGCGAGATGAGCGCCAGCACCGGGTCCAGCACCGGGTGCAGAGCGCAAAAGCCGTACAGAATGCCGTATGCTTTCCAGATGGCTGCGGGGAACAGGCGGGAACCGAGCAGAAATCCGCCCACACAGCCGATCAGTGCCGCAGACCCCGCGTAAAAGACGTACTGCCACGCGATGGCGGCGCCCGTATAGCCCAGCGCCCGCATGGTGCCGATCTGTGTGCGCTGTTCCTCCACCATGCGGGTCATGGTGGTGATGCAGACCAGTGCGGCAACCAAAAAGAAGAAGAGCGGGAAAACACGGGCAATGCCGTCGACAATGGAGGAGTCGTTCTCAAAGCAGGCGTACCCGACGTTCTGCGCGCGGGTCAGCGTGTATGTCGTGGGCGCTTCCAGTGCGTCCACCTGCGCGCGGGCGTCGTCCAGCGCCGCCTTTGCCGCGTCCAGCTGTGCCCGCGTGTCGGCAAGCGTCTTTTCCGCGTCGGCAATCTGCCGGGCTCTGTCTTGCAGAACGTCTTTCAGGTGTTCGAGAATGATCGGGTTGTAAGTGCCGTCGGCAACTGCCTCGTCGTACTGCTTTTGCGCCGCGGCGTAGGCTGCCTTACCCTGGGCAAGCTGTTCTGCGCCTTCCTGCCACGCCGCCTCGCTCTCGTCGTATGCCGCCTGGTTTTGCGCAATGGTTTCTTCTGCATCGGCGCGGATCTGCGCATAGCGCAGCGCCGCACGTTCGGAGAGCAGAGCGCTGACCGTTTCCTTGTACCGATCCGAAGCTTCCCTGTAAGCGTCGCTGAACAGATACGGCTGTTTTTGCATCCGCACAAATATTTCCGTGTAAACTTCAAAGGACAGCCCGTCCCGCGGCACATAGACAAATCCCTTGACGACGCCGCTGCCGAGCGTTGTGGTGCCCCGTTCGATGTTCAGATAGTACGGCGAGTCCGCCACACCGACAATGGTGTAGGCGCGCTGGGTGAACGTTTCTTTGGTCGCGTCGCTGTTCTCGTCGGAAACCGTGAGAACCTTGCCGATGCTGTCCTCTCCGAAGCGCCGGTAGTCCGCAACCCCCTCATCTGCCGCCTGCGGCATTCTGCCCGCGCGCAGAGAAAGGGTGTTGATGTCGTCGGGCAGCAGATGCGCTTTGAGAACGCCGTAGTCGCCGTCGTCCCCGTCGTACAGAAAGTCCGCGCTGAACGACCCCTCCGCCGCGCCGATGCCGTCCGTCTCCCGGTACGCCTGTACGTCCTCTTCGGTCAGCCCCAGGGTGGAGAGCAGGCGGAAATCGTAAAATCCGGTCTGCCGCAGATAGTCGTCCCCCGTGCGGATCATTGCCTGTTTTGTGACCTTCAGTCCGGCGAAGAATCCGACGCCGAGCGCCACGATCGCCATGATCGCCAGATAGCGCCCCAGACTTTTCCGGATGCTCCGCCACAGATTCTTCCGATATGCGCGTCCCGTTACCATTCCAGTTCCTCCACCGGGGTTGCGTTTGCGTTCTGCACGATCTCGGTCACGGTGCCGTTCCGGACGCGGATGACCCGGTCCGCCATGGCGGTCAGCGCCGAGTTGTGCGTGATG
>FR890411.1 GCA_000433415.1 Clostridium sp. CAG:448 | reverse complement strand
ACATGGTCGGAACCATGGTGCCCGGCGTGGGCGGATTCCTGATGATGGTGCTGGTCTTCCTCATCGGACACGGACTGAACCTGGCGATCAATACGCTGGGTGCCTTCGTACACACCAGCCGGCTGCAGTATATTGAGTTCTTCGGGAAATTCTTTGAGGACGGCGGCACGCAGTTTGTGCCGGAAGAGCCGAGCGAGAAATATTCCCTGGACGCCGCCGACACAGCCGGGGCGGAAACTTCGGATCCCGTAAAAACGAAACAATAAACCACAAAAACAAGATTTAAGGAGAAAAAATCATGAACACCAAAAAACTGCTTGCCATTCTGCTTTGCCTGACCGTGATGATCGGTCTGTTCTGCGTGGTCGTTTCCGCTGCCGAGGACACCGCACCGGAAAGCGCACCTGCCGGAAACAAGGACATTCAGCCCCTGCAGCCCGGTCAGAACAACACTGCCGAAACAAAAGAGCCTGCCTTCACCGGCACCGCGCTTGCCATTCTGGGCGCGGCGCTTGCCGTAACGCTTGCAGGTCTCGGCTCCGCAAAGGGCGTCAACCTGGTCGGCGAGGCGGTCAACGGACTGCTGTCCGAGAACCCCACCATGTTCGGTAAGGCGTTCGCACTGGAAGCGCTGCCGATGACGCAAGGCATTTACGGTCTGGTTGCCGCATTTATGATTTTGGTTAAGATCGGCGTTTTCGGCGGGGACTTCTCCTATGATGCGCTGAGTGTCGGACAGGGGATGTACTTTTTGATGGCTGCACTGCCTATCGGCATTGTCGGCTTCTTCTCCGCATTGCGCCAGGCAAAATCCGCCGCATCCGGTGTCAACCTTCTGGCAAAGCGCCCGGAGAAACTGGGACAGGCAATCACGTCTGCCGCACTGGTGGAAACCTACGCGATTTTCGCGTTGCTGATTACGCTTCTTGCCGTTATGATGGCGCCTGCAATCTGATCGGTTGCACAGGACGCGGCGGGATGCCGCGAAAACAACGGAAGGAAGGGGAAGGAAGATGACAGGTCTTGAAAAAATAACCGATCGGATCCTTGCCGACGCCCGCGCGGACGCGGAGGCGACGGAAAAGACTGCGGCGGAGAAGATCGCCGGTATCCGCGCGGCGGGACAGGCAGAGGCGGACGCCATTGCCGACCGGGAGCGGGAACGGCTGGAAAAGGACTGCGAGGATATGATTCTGCGCGCCCGTTCGACCGCCGAGATGACGCGGCGCGATCTGCTCTTGGAGAAGCGCGCTTCGCTCGTGGACGAGTCGTTTGACCGCGCCATGCGGGAGATCGCGGAAATGGATCGGGAAAAATATAAGGATTTGCTGGTATCTCTTCTGTGCACGGCGCTGACGGCGCAGTACGCCTCCGAGGAGGAGAGCATGCGCCTGTACGGGGAGGATATCCGACCGGAGGAGTACGAGGTAAAGCTGAATAAGCGTGACCGGGATGCCTGCGGAAAGGATCTGGTCGCGCTGGCACGCCGCCGGGCGGAGGGAAAGGACTACTGCGGTCTGTTTGACCGGGTGCGTGTTTCGGAAAAGACCGCGCCGATCGACGGCGGACTGATTCTGCTCTGCGGCGACATTGAAACCAACTGCTCTTTCTCCATGATCCTTGCGGGTCTGCGTGAGGAACTGGAGCCGCAGGTTGCAAAGATTCTGTTCCGCGATCTGCCCACGTGAGTGCGGGATCGGAATTCAAGAGAAAGGTAGTAGGAGATATGGCATTGCACTATCAGGCAGATGCATATATGTATACCACCGCGCGCATACGGGCACTGGAAAACGGCATGGTGGGCAAAGAAAAGCTCGCGCGTCTGATGGATGTCCATACGGCGGCGGAAGCGGAGGCACGGCTCTCCGAAATGGGTGTTGCGCTTGTGCGGGACGCCGACGGCAGAACGGACCGGGAGGGCACGTTCGACGCCATTCTCAAAGAGGCGTTTGCCCTCTGTGACGGGGCGCCGCAACCGGAGCGGTTCCGTTTTTTGCATGACCGCTATGACTGCAACAACATCAAAGCGGTGCTCAAGAGCAGACTGCGCGGCATTGCGCCGGGGCGGATGCTCATGCCCTGCGGGTCGGTGCCCGCAGACCGGGTGGCGGAAGCGGTGGAAAGCGGGCAGACCGGGGTGTTTCCCGCGCACATGGCTGCGGCAATCCCGGCGGCGATGGACGCCTGCACACAGACCGGCAATGCGCAGCTGATTGACCGCTGTCTGGACCGCGCCTGCTTTGCGGATATGGCACAGGGGGCGAAGAAGACCCCGGTGGCGTGGTTTTCGCAGACGGTCCGCATGGAGGCGGATCTGATCAATCTGATGATGTGTGTGCGCGTTCTGCGCATGGGAGGCGGAGAGAACACCGTTGCGGGCAGGGAGCTTGCGCGTGAGTCACTTTTGCCGGGCGGAGCGTTGGATGCCGAATGGTTGCTGTCGCTTCTTCCGCGCGGCGAGGCGGGCATCGGTGCGGCACTGTCCGGGACGCCGTATGAGAAGTTCGGCGCGGCGCTGAAAAACGGGGACGCAAAGGCGTACCGGCTGGAGTGCCTTGCGGACAATCTGCGCATGGAACACGTCCGCAGCGCACGGTATGTGACCTATGGCGCACAGGCGGTTGCCGCCTATGTGATCGGGCGGGAGTATGAGGTCCGCAACCTGCGGATTCTCCTTGCCGGACTGGACGCGAAGCTGGACGGCGCCGTCATCCGGGAAAGAATGAGGGAGAGCTATGTATAAAATCGGTGTGATCGGGGAGCGGGACAGCGTACTCGGCTACATGGCGCTCGGCTTTGCGGTGCATGAAGCGCCGGACGCCGCGGCGGCAGGGCGCATTCTGCATGCGCTGGCAAAGGACGACAGCTACGCGATTCTGTTTATTGTGGAGAATTACGCGATGGAACTGGAAGAGGAAATCGCGAAATACAAGGATAAGCCCCTGCCTGCCATTCTGTCCATTCCCGGCAGGGCGGGGAACACCGGCTACGGGATGGCGAATATCCGGAACGCCGTGGTGCGTGCGGTCGGTGCCGATATCCTGTTCAAGGATTCGTGACCGGAAAACGGAAAAGAGAAGGATGAGATAGGAGATAGCATATGGTTGAGGGAAAGATTCTGAAGGTTTCCGGGCCGCTGGTGATCGCGGAGGGCATGCGGGAAGCCAATATGTTCGACGTGGTGCGCGTGGGCGACGCGCGTCTGATCGGCGAGATCATTGAAATGCACGGCGACCGTGCCTCCATTCAGGTCTATGAGGAAACGGCTGGCATCGGACGCGGCGACCGGGTGGTTTCCACAGGTGCCCCGCTTTCGGTCGAACTGGGACCCGGACTGATCAAAAACATTTATGACGGCATTCAGCGCCCCCTGGAGATCATCCGCGAGAAATACGGCGCCAATATCACCAAAGGCATTGACGAGCCTGCGCTCTCCCGTGAGAAGCGCTGGCACTTTACGCCTGCCGTTGCCTATCAGGACGAGGTGAGCGGCGGGGATGTCCTGGGAACGGTACAGGAGACCGACGTCATTCTGCACCGGATCATGGTGCCGCCGAAGATGAAGGGAAAGATCGTGGAGATCCGCGAAGGGGATTTCCGCGTGGACGAAACGGTTGCCAAGATCAAGGACAACGAGGGCAACATCGTTTCCGTGTCATTGATGCAGAAATGGCCCGTCCGTGTGGCGCGTCCCTACCGGGAGAAGCTGCCGCCCGTCGAGCCGATGATTACGGGGCAGCGCGTGATCGACGCGCTTTTCCCGATTGCCAAGGGCGGCACCGCCTGCGTGCCCGGTCCGTTCGGTTCGGGAAAGACCGTGGTGCAGCATCAGCTTGCCAAGTGGAGCGACGTGGACCTGGTGGTCTATATCGGCTGTGGGGAGCGCGGCAACGAGATGACCGATGTTCTCCGGGAATTCCCGGAGCTGACCGACCCGCGCACCGGCAAATCCTTAATGGAGCGCACCGTTCTGATTGCCAACACCTCGGATATGCCGGTGGCTGCGCGTGAGGCATCTATTTATACCGGTATTACCATTGCGGAATACTACCGCGACATGGGTTACA
>FR890410.1 GCA_000433415.1 Clostridium sp. CAG:448 | reverse complement strand
GAATGCCGATGGCGTCCGGGAGCTTTCCGCCCAGGGCGTTGATCTCATGCACGAACTGCTGGGGAACACTGGATGCGCCGTGCAGTACGATCGGGAAGCCGGGCAGGCGCTTGGCAACCTCTTCCAGAATGTCAAAGCGGAGCGGCGGGGGAACCAGTACGCCGTCGGCGTTGCGGGTGCACTGCTCGGGCTTGAACTTGTAAGCGCCGTGGCTGGTGCCGATGGCAATTGCCAGGGAGTCCACGCCGGTGCGGGTGACGAATTCCTCGACCTCTTCGGGGCGCGTGTAGGAGGAATCTTCTGCGCTGACCTTGACGTCATCCTCGATGCCTGCCAGTCTGCCGAGCTCGCCTTCCACCACGACACCGTGGGCGTGCGCATATTCCACGACCTTTTTGGTCAGGGCAATGTTGTCCTCAAAGGTGTGATGGGAGCCGTCGATCATGACCGACGAAAATCCGCCGTCAATGCAGGCTTTGCAGATTTCAAAATCCGCGCCGTGGTCCAGGTGAAGCGCCAGGTCAATGCCGGTATCGCGGATGGCAGCCTGCGCCAGAGCCATCAGGTACTCGTGCTTTGCGTATTTGCGCGCACCTGCGGAAACCTGGAGAATCACAGGGGAACGCTCTTCCTCAGCCGCCTCGGTGATTGCCTGGATGATTTCCATGTTGTTGATGTTGAACGCACCGATGGCATAACCGCCCTCGTATGCTTTTTTGAACATTTCCTTGGTTGTTACCAGTGCCATATTCTTTTCTCCTGATGTAGTATGAAAATTTTTACATTCCTCATTGTAGCACATTCCCGCGCCAAAATCAAGGGCTTTCGGGAAAATGCCTGCAAAATGTCACAAAATGTCGCCGTGTCAGCCGATCACACTGCCGTCCTCGCGCTCGCCCGCCGTCGCGACGCCCAGACCGAAGCTGACCGCAATCGCGGTGTTGACCTCGTGCATGGTGCCCTCGTCCAGGTGCCCCATCTTTTCTTTGAGTCTGCGCTTGTCGATCGTGCGGATCTGCTCTAATAAAATCACGGAATCCTTGGCAAGCCCCGCCTTTTGCGCGTAAATATCAATGTGCGTCGGCAGCCGTGTTTTCCCCAGTTTGGAGGTGATTGCCGCCGCAATTACGGTCGGGCTGTACCGGTTTCCCACATCGTTCTGAATAATCAGTACCGGGCGCAGACCGCCCTGCTCACTGCCGACTACCGGCGACAGATCCGCATAATAGATGTCCCCTCGTCTTACAATCGGTGTCGTCATACGTTCATACCCCTTTGCTTTTTTCTCTTGCAATGGTATTTTTGCCGCAATCCCCCCGCCTTTAGTCATCGGCGGGCGTTTTTTACGAAAAAATCCCTCACTGCCAGTTTATGCCACGGCGCGAAAAAGCTTGCATCGGGAAAAAGTATGTCGTTTCCGGTCAAAACAGACAAGGGGGACGGCTGTGCGTCCCCCGAAAAATGCGGGTCAATGTATTTTCGATGCCTTTACAGATCCAACATGGACGGCGCGGGCTTTACACCTTCTTTTGTCAGATACAGCGTGCGCACCTCAAAGGGCGAAAGGGTGGCGGTGTGCGATAGCCGGAGGAGGGGAACGTCCATCGTCAGCGGTGCCTCCCGGTCGGT
>FR890409.1 GCA_000433415.1 Clostridium sp. CAG:448 | reverse complement strand
TGTCTTTGCGGGCGTATCTGACACAAATCATCCGCCGTCTTGCCATCGACCGGGTGCGGCGGCAGGGAAGCGCCGGACGCGTGGCAAAAAGCGCACTGACGGCATTGGAGGAGCTGGAGGATTTCCTGCCGGATCGTACCGGGGAGTCCGAATCCGCCGGGGAAAGCCTGCGTGGGATTCTGAACCGTTTCCTCGGGACGTGCAGTCCGCGGCAGCGCTACATTTTCATGAGCCGCTATTTTATGACCCGCACGCCCGACCGGATCGCAGGGTTGCTTGGCGTCAGCGCCTCCACGGTCAGAAAGGAACTGGCAAAAATGAAAACAAGATTGAGCACCATGCTGCAAGAGGAGGGATTCTTTTATGGGAAAGCATACAAACGCGCCGATGAATGACGCGCTGAACGGAATCGACGAGCGGTACGTCGCGGAATTTGTGCAGACGGACCGGCGCCTGTGGCGCAGACGGCAAAAACCCGCCGTGTGGATGCGCTTTGCGGTTGCGCTGGTGGCAGTCTGCCTGATCGCGGCGGCGGTGGCAATCCCGCTTGCCCTGCGTCAGAAGGACGGAGAAACGAAGGACGGGGAAGAGGTGCCCCGCTTTGAGGCGGGAACGCTTCCGTCCGGCGAGGCGCGCTGGGTGGATAACCGCAAAAAAGACACCAAGGTCGGCACCGCTGCGGAAATTGTGCGACTGTGGGATTTTGAAGACCGAACCCTGCCGGAGCGCTACCCCGTGCTCCTTTATGCGGGAAAGGAGTACCGGATTGCCCGGAGCGGACTGCAATACGAAGAAAGTTTCCCGGTCAGTGCATCCCTGCTGGGCGCGCAAATCGGCACCGGCGCGGTAACGGACGAGAACGGCGCACACAAGAAATCCTGCGACATTTACGAAATCAACGGTGTCGCGGACGGCTTCCGCGTTGCGGCACGCTTTGAGGACGAAAACGGCGAGGCAGTGTACCTGCCGTACTGCACGGATGCGTATGAAATGCCGGGAACGCTGGGGGAACTGTTTGCGCGGTACGACCTTTCCGTGCTCTCCCTGCCGCATTGCACGGTCGAAACGGACGGCAAAACCGCTGCCTATGCGCTGACGCAGGCGGACAGCGACGCCCTGTTTGCCCTGCTCCTGGCGGCATCCGATGCCCCCGCTGTCACGGATGACGGGACTGCCGCCACCCGGTATGAGATCGGTTTTACGCTGTGCAGTGAAGCGCTCGGCATCCGGAATCTTGCGCTCTCCCTGAATATAGAGGGGGAACTTCGGACCAACGTGGACAACTACGCCTATTGCTACCGGATCGGCACGGAAACGGTGCAGAAGGTGCTCGCCTATCTCACCGAACACGGTACCCCGACGGCGCCGTATGTGTCGGTGTATGAGTGGACAGTCGGCTATGTGGCCGACGTGACCGGGGACACCGTCACCATTGATGACAGCGCCCTGATGCAGAACCCCGCAGACGGCATGCGTTTTACCGTCTATGCGGATACCCTGCAGGTGAAAAGAACGCTGTCCGGTCTGAAAAAGGGCGATCTTGTCGTCATTGTGCACCGCGGCATCGCGGCGTCGCATCCGACCGAGATCCGCACGGCGGTTGCCATCGAAGAAGGCGTTCTGTCCGAAGACGGCGTCGGCATTCCGGAGTAACATCACAAAAAGAAGGGCGGCGCGCGGCGCCGCTTTTCGCTTTGTTCAATTTTTGGAGTAATCAAACCGCAGTCGGATGTTGTCGGAAAAGCCGTATTTGCGGGAGGTGCGGATATGAAGCGAAAAAAAGAGGGAAGAAAATCAGGAAAAGGACTTGACAGACGTTCATTTGTAGTGTATAATATCGCATGCATTGAACAACAGCCAAGAAAAAAGGAGTAGAAAAAATGAAAAAAATCGTTTCGCTGATTCTGGCATTTATTACCGTGTTTGCACTGGCGCTTCTGCCCATGACCGCCTGCGCCAAAAAGAAAGTCATTACCATCTATGCGACCTCCGAGGATTACCGGATTGAAAACGCGCAGAAAATGCTCAATGAAAAGTTCCCCGAATATACCATCCAGATCGCCTACAAATCCACCGGCGACCTTGCCGCAAAGCTGACCGCCGAGGGCAAGAACACCGACTGCGACATCATTATGGAGTTGGAAAACGCCTATATGGAAAAGATTGCCGACAGCCTTGCCGAGCTCAAGGACACGGATTTCAGCATCTACCGCGAGGATCTGGTGCCCGCAAGCCACAAGTATGTGCCCATGTTGACCTCCAGTTGCTCCGTTATTGTCAATACGGAACTGCTTGCCAAAAAGAACCTTGCGGTTCCGACCTCCTATGAGGATCTGCTCAAACCGGAATACAAAGGTCTGATTACCAT
>FR890408.1 GCA_000433415.1 Clostridium sp. CAG:448 | reverse complement strand
TAGTGGTTGCCGCCGCGCTGAACGATCATCCCGACCGCCTGCATTCCTGCCAGGTGAACGAATACACCGGCACCGGTCTTGCGTTCTCACCCGACGGCATCCGCGCCGATTTCATCAACTCCCAAGGGGAGATCATTCCGCTCTGAGTGCAGAGCGGCACCGAAAAGGAGGATTTTGCAATGGAACATCTGCAGAACCGCCCGCTGAAAATCGTGCACGGCTTTGACCGGCACCCGGAGCGGGACATGAGCGCTGATCTTTCGGCAATCACAAACAAACTGGAAGAGCTGCGCGGCAAGGGATTCGGCGGCGTGGTCTCCAACGTCTCCGCGCACGACTATCTGCGCGGCGAGGACGAATGGACCCTGCTCGAGTTTGTCGCGGACGAGTGCGAACGGCTGGGACTGCGCTTCTGGCTGTACGACGAGGACGGCTATCCGTCGGGCGCCGCCGGCGGACGGACGCTGGAAAAGAACCCCGACTTCGAGGCGGTCGGCGTGGTGCTGATCCGCAAAGCGGTTGCGCCCGGCGAATCGATGCGCCTGCCGCTCCCGCGCGGGCATATGTATTTTCTCTGCGCCGCGCTCTACCCGGCGGAAAAGGACGGGGACACCGACATCTCCGACTTTACGCCCCTGTGCCGCCCCGCCTGCCAC
>FR890407.1 GCA_000433415.1 Clostridium sp. CAG:448 | reverse complement strand
CCGGCATAAAATGAACTTTTCTGCGGTAGTGTCGGCATAACCGGAAATTTCAAATATGCGATCCGCTTTGTGGAGCCATATGGACAGACCAACAAATCCAGGCTGTCCGCATGCGGTTTGCCATCCATCGAACAATATATGTTCCAACAGTAGCACTCTCCGGACCAAGCGTCGGATCCACCGTAATCGGGAAAGTGCGTTCTGGCGCGTTCATCCAAGCGGAGTCAACATGGACCGTCAGGATATAATCCTTCCCATCGGACTCCAATGTATACGTAGCAACGCCATCAGAAGCGTATACGCCATCGGCATCGTAAACTACCGGAGCCGGAATCACATATATGCTCTCCTCATCATCACGCACAATCATCACAGAACCGTCATCCGCCAGGCTTGCAGAAAAATGGTTCAGCTTGAGCCGAAAGGTATAGCTGTACAACTCTCGGGACTCTTTAACCAAAATATTCTCTTTGATCCTTCCACCTACAATTACATACTCCGGATCTGCCCCCTCCAAAATATCCCGGTACAAAATCCGGGAGGACAGGCGCGCAAGATTCACCATTTTCTGCAACTGTGTCGTACCCGCGAGCGGTTTCGTTTCTGTTTCAGTCACCACTCCCTGTGTCTTCTTCCATGGGTCGTCCAGAAGCATGGTAATCTTACCGTTTCCGTCATGAAGCGTGAACAACGTTTCATTTCCCGTAATTTTCTTGGCAAACTTTATCCGTGCATCCGAGGTGGCGTACTCACTGCCATCTTCCGCAAGACGGTTATCAATCCCCTGCCATGCTCCGTCCGCATCTAGGTAATGAACCGGTGCATCATACTGCACCGCCACAAAGGAGCCATCCCCCAGGCGAAAATGCTTGACATTTTCCTCTCTTCGCCCCAGGATTTCATACACACAATCCTTTGGGTCCCATATCCGCAGAAATTCCATTCGCCGGTGGCATGGTAACAGCGGAATCCCCGTCAGACGCATCAGCAAAAATCTGCAGATTTGCCGCCATGATCAGCATAACGAATGCCATAAAAGCGGACACAGTACGCAAACACAATTTCTTCATTGTCTCCTTCGTTTTCTTTTGCTTGATTAGACATCCCCATTATGACATAAATAACAATACAATTCTTTCCTTTTTTGGAATTTTCTATATTTTGTCGCCATGTACAAAATATATGCATGTGTTTTGTTATAATGGCACAACAACAAATTTTTCTTCGAAATACGGAGAGGGGAACAACTGTAAAAGATACCGGGGCATCATTTTGATATTGAAATAAAAAGAAGCCGGAGATGGCACACAATCCGGCTTTTAATCAACACAAGAACGGTTCTATGAAGAACCCAAAGCAAAGAAAAAGCACGGTCAAACCGTGCCCCAACCTCTTATTCAATCACAACAACGAATAAAGGAAAGATGCAAGAGAGCAAGAAAATCAGAAACCCAAACCAATCAAATCGTAGAACCTCACAAAGAGGAGGTTCAAGCAATCGGTCTATTAGTATCGGTCAGCTACACGCATTACTGCGCTTCCACCTCCGACCTATCAAACTTGTAGTCTGCAAGTGACCTAAAGGATATCTCATCTTGAGGCAAGCTTCACGCTTAGATGCCTTCAGCGTTTATCTCAACCGCA
>FR890406.1:1113-1266 GCA_000433415.1 Clostridium sp. CAG:448 | reverse complement strand
GGCTGTACTGACCGAACGTATCATCCGGATGCTAAAGGGCGACAGCGAGCATGACCCCATGAGCATCTCCCGGATGCTGATTGTGACCTTTACGAAGGCTGCCGCAGGGGAACTGAAAACACGGATTGCCGCGGCGCTCTCCGACGCCATCGC
>FR890406.1:0-1097 GCA_000433415.1 Clostridium sp. CAG:448 | reverse complement strand
TCCGCCGCCGATCCCGGCAACGCGCATCTTTGCCGCCAGCTCTTGCTTCTGGGCTCTGCCAACATCGGCACCATCGACTCTTTTTTTGCGCAACCGGTGCGCACACATTTTGCAAAGCTGGGTCTTCCCGCCTCCCTGCGTCATGCGGATGAAGCGGAACTGGCTCCGCTTTATACCGATGTCATGAACCGCGTGGTGGACGACATGTATGCGGAATGCACGCAGAGCATTCGTGCCTGCAGGCAGGACGGGGACTTTCTGCATCTGATCGATGCAATCCTTCCCCTGCGGGATTCCTCCGACCCGACCGATCCTTTTCTCTCGCTTTACCGGAAGCTGATCGCACTGCCGGAAGGAGTGGATTCCCTGCTCCTCTACGCGGAACGGATGCGCGGGGAAGCGGACGGCGACTTTTTTGCATCCATAGTCGGTGCCCGTCTGCTGAGCGGCGCACGGGAAGAAATCGGCTTGCTCTGTCGGCGTACCGAGCGTGCCTGTAAAGAAATGGAAACGGATCCGGTCCTCTCTTTGCGCTATCTGCCCGCATTTGACGCGGATGCCGCTCTGTTCCGCTCCCTTCTGCGTATCACCGAGCACGGCTCCTACCAGGAAATTGCGGATGCACTGAGTCGGGTTTCTTTTACCAAACTGGGGACCGTCAGGGCAACCGAATCGGCACCGCGCAAGGAATATATGAAGGATCTGCGCCAAAAGAACAAAGACCGGCTGAAAAAAATAACGGAGCGTCTGTTTGCATTTACGCAGGAGGAGCTTTCCACACAACTGCGTGAATGCGCAAATACCTGCGGTGCTCTCCACCGGATTCTTTCTGCGTTTGACCGCATCCTCGCGGAAGAAAAAATCGCGCGCGGCGTCTGTGATTTTTCGGATATGCCACGCTACCTTCTGCGTCTGTTGGAAAACCCGGACGGCACCCCCTCCCCGCTTGCCATGCAGTTCCGGGAGGAATATGATGCGGTCTTCATCGACGAGTACCAGGACGTCAACCGCTTGCAGGACCGTATCTTTGCCCATATCGGCGGGAATCACCGTTTCATGGTGGGCGATATCAAACAAAGCATCTACGGCTTCCGGGA
>FR890405.1 GCA_000433415.1 Clostridium sp. CAG:448 | reverse complement strand
ATATTTTATAGCACCTGCCATTACCGCTATAACAGGTGTAGCTGGAATATCTGTTACAGCAGAAGGTGTTAGTATTGTTGGAACTGGCAGCATGTTAGCAGAACAAGCAGTTGAAGGAGTGTATTATCAAGTGACATCTTCTCAAGCTGCTAAGCAAATTGCACAAACGGAACAATTAATACCCTCTCAAGTAGAAAAAAGTGTTTGCGTATTAAACTTTCAACCAACATTAGATCAAGCAAGACAGTTTGGCGCATATTCATGTGATACGGTTATTCGCTTTCGAACAAATTGTTCAACTTTTATTCCAGATACAACTGTTGGATTCGAAGATGCATTCAGAAATATGATCGATGATGCAGTAAAGATATTTGATATTGTCGAGGTTGGATTCAAATGATAAATTTAATTGAATTGCGAAATTATCGAGATTGGACAATATGTGAGTCCATAGATAAACGATGTAAAGAAGGGTTCCCGATTATTTCGTATAAATTCGCTCATGGGTGTTCATATGGCTTAATAAGTGATTTTGGGTGTGGAAGCTGGGCATTAAGTTCATGTATAGGAGGTCGTGGGCAATATAATGACGTTGGTTCCATTATAATAGATCACACCAATGTTAATGCGGATTTTCTCAGGGCCCATTCGGCTTTTATAGCAGAACAAGATTTCCCAGAACTAGAATTGCATAGTAATATAAATACACCTCGCGATTATATATCGTCAGCAATTGATTTAGGAGGTTTTAATTACACACTTAATGATATAAAGATGACTTTTCATCTGACTGATAATCGATTTGACCGGCCATTAAATGAGGCAAGCGGTGAAATTTGGAATATTTCCGTAGCAATACATTATGCACTTGAAAAAGATATTTTTTGTTTTCCGTGGCTAAATGCATTAGATTTTTCACGTTATCAAGCTATGGTGGAATTGGGGATAATTGATTTTTTAAAAAGAAAAGACAAGATTATTCTGATTCCGACAAGTCAAAAAAGACTTGCAAAAAAGTATTGTGATTCGATAATTCAAGTTGGATGTATATAAAGGGAACCTCTAAAATTCTGATGCTGACGAATCCGCGGCATCTTTCCCGTCATATTTTACAAAATTTCTTCGCGTAGCCCCAACTACGCGCGCGAAATTTTGTTTCATCTACCTATGACGCATGGGGCAACTGCACGGCTACACCAGTCAGCAGTATCGGAACCAATATTTATGCACAGTATAATCCCTTCCGTTACCGCGGGTACTATTACGATTCCGAACTCGGGATGTACTACTTGCAGAGTCGGTATTATGACCCGATAGTGGGGCGGTTTATTAATGCGGACGGGCAACTGAACCCTGGGGTACTGGGGAGTAATATGTATGCGTACTGTAACAATAATCCTATTATGGGAACAGATGAAACCGGTAGAGGATGGCTCGGGGCTCTCGTAGGCGGACTCTGTGGTGCGATCGTTGGTGGAGCATTTGGCGCATTGTCCGCAATCACTTCAGGTGGTGATATTGGTGCTGGCATTGCCATTGGTGCAATAAATGGTGGGATATGTGGTGCTATTGGCGGGAGTATTGCTGAAGACGTTGCCACTGGTGGTATATCTTCTGTTGGAACGGCAACGATGCTTTTAGCAATAGATGCATGCTTTATCACTGGAGTTGCATCTGATATTGCATCACAGTGCATCAATTCTCAACCGCAAAGTATAAGTGAAATAGATGGATATTCAGCATTACGTGCAGGAGTACAAAATGTAGTCATCACGACCCTGTCCATTACACCTGCTGCTTTGGGTTCTGTGGGGATTGCCGGAGACATTGTGCTGGGCAGTATTTACAACCTGCTATCATCTACAGGGCAATGGATTTATAACACTGTTGAAGACAGTATACGCCAACGAGAAAAAAGAGTAAGAAATCCGACAAAGGAGGTCATCCCCATTGGTTAATATCTACCGAAAATTTTCTGTCATGCAGAAAAGTTCATTTTATGCCGG
>FR890404.1:1743-4300 GCA_000433415.1 Clostridium sp. CAG:448 | reverse complement strand
GCCTCATCGGTGAGGAAGTAAACAGCACTTTCAAGACCTACCACTTCGATTGCCGAGGCAGCACCATTGCAATCACCGATGCAAGCGGAAATATTACCGATACCTTCGCATACGATACCTATGGTAAGCTCCTTACGAGAACGGGTACAAACACGGTAATCTTCGGATATAACGGTCGTGATGGCGTTGTAACCGACGGCAACGGGCTGATCTACATGAGAGCACGTTATTACTCGCCTGCAATGAAGAGATTCATTAATGCCGATGTCGTAGCTGGTGCTATTTCCAATGCGATTACACTCAACCGTTTTGCCTACGCAAATGGCAATCCTGTTTCTTTTGTAGATCCGTTTGGACTTTCTCCGTTTGATGGTATAATCAATTGGTTTGGTAACAAAGCTAATGACATAAAAGATTGGGCTGTGGACACCTACAATGAGGCTAAAGATGCGATTGTGGACACATACAATGAAGTCAAAGATTGGGTTGTTGACACATACAATGACGCAAAGCAAGCAATTGTAGAAACCTATAATGAAGTCAAAGATTGGACTGTTGATACTTATAACGATGTCAAAGAAAGAGCAAATAACAATTACGATAATGTTAATAACACCAAAACCATAATAAAGGAATTGAGAAAAAAGGCGGGAAACGCCTTCATTAATTCAATTGAAATGGAAGCAGGGATAGGATACGGGTTTGGAAAATCTATCAAAGTCGGAGGCCTTAAAATAGAAGCAGAGGCTTATTCAGACAATTTTACTGTCCGAGTTGACGACAATGAAATTTTTATGGACAACTCCGGTAGTGTGGGAATCTCTGCCGGTGTATCGGGTCAAAAAAGAATGTCTGTCGGTTTTGGTAGCTCCTATCATCACGATTATGTAGACAGACCTAATGACTGCAAGGAACACAACGCGTGGTCTAATCCGTTCGATATAGCAACCTGCGAATATGCCGATAAAACACCTATAACTGTCACGATTCCGATTAAGGGATCAATAATAAATGGAGAGGTATCGAAAGAAGACACCGTGGTTGGAATTTCGGGATCAAAACACGTCGGAATAGGTTATCACTACAGTATAGGATTTAACGTCACCCAGTTCTTGAAAGAACTTTTGGAGTAAAGATTAACTTTTGCGTAAAGGAGAGCACATTGAAATTAAAATTGATCCGATTGGCAAACGTTTTCAATCGTTCCGATTATCCATCCTTTATGATTTTCTTTGCGGTAACAGCAATCAGTGTTATCTGCTCTAACTTCCAATTGGTGTCTATATGTTGCGGACTGGTGTTACTGCTGATTTATTTCTTTTTGTCAACATTGAACTCCACCAAATATATAGAACTTGATCAGAATCGCATTCGTTATGTTTCACGCGAAAATCTCCCAAGTGGAGCGGGGAAATTTATCTGTGTCAAAGTGACATATCAAGTAACGGATATTGCAAAATTTACATTGGAGCAAGGCAAGATCGAACGACTGTTTGGATTGGCACATATTGTTTTTATTGGCAAAACAACATTAGATGCGGGAAAATACACCGACCGGTTTCCCCCTAAAGTTGTCCACTGCCTGTATGGCATCCGTTATAACAAATACAAAGACCTTTTATCTCTGTATAGCAAACACCTCAATTTACCGAGCCAAGAACCGTCTTTTCAATAAAAACACATCGGGCACGCCCGAATAACAGTTTTCCCCCATGGGAACCTTGGATTCCCGTGGGGGCCAATTTCGTAACTGCCAGTTTCTTTTTAAAATGCATTACGGTACTACAACCCACCCGAGTCAGCAACCGGGCAAGATACTGCCGAAAATCATCGCAAAAGAACATCTTGACAAAGGCACCAAATTCTGTTATAGTTATGATAGCCTGAATCGTGTCATCCAGAGAACCGTCCAGGATTCGGACAACAATGTTTTGGCACAGGAGGTGTTTGCCTGTTATAGTTATGATAGCCTGAATCGTGTCATCAAGAGAACCGTCCAGGATTCGGACGACAATGTTCTGGCACAGGAAGTGTTTGCCTACGATGCGGCTGGTAATATGACCTCTGCGCCCGATAGCAGCTTCCAGTATGACACCAACAACCGTTTGATCTCATTCAATGGCAACACCGTAAGCTATGATCTTGACGGTAATATGCTCTCGAATGGTTCCCTTACCTGCACCTATGACTCTGCCAACAGACTCGTTTCTGCGGGAGGTCACACCTACACTTACAACGCTGAAGACGTAAGGATCCGTAATCTTTGTTCCGATGAGGATACTACATATACCTACAATACCAATGCCAAGCTCAGTATGCTTCTGATGAAGACTGCGAATGGCGTGGTGACAAAGTATGTATACGGCAAGGGCCTCATCGGTGAGGAAGTAAACAACACATTCAAGACCTACCACTTCGATTGCAGAGGAAGCACAATCGCTATCACCGATGCAAACGGAAATATTACAGATACTTTCGCATACGATACCTATGGTAAGCTCCTTACCAGAACGGGCACGAGCAAGGTGATCTTCGGTTATAACGGCAGAGACGGGGT
>FR890404.1:0-1737 GCA_000433415.1 Clostridium sp. CAG:448 | reverse complement strand
GCGGAAGAGACGGTGTAGTAACCGACGATAACGGTCTCATTTATATGAGAGCACGTTATTACTCGCCTGAAATGAAGCGCTTCATCAACGCAGACGTCGTTGCCGGCGCTATTGATTAATGATGGTTGGACCTTTGGCAGTAAACATCAAATAGGTTTGTATTCGGAAGCTAATATAACAACAATTTCGTATAAGCCCGATGGTGGTGCTGGCAAGCTGCATGACCAACACCTTCATGGTAATCACGCGGAATTCCTCCGCGCTCTGATTGATCTTCACGTGCTGTGCCGCGTCCGCCTCAAAGATTTTCAGCTCTTTGAGCCCCTGCACGCTGTCCAAAAGCTTGTCTCCCATGGAGGTGTATTTGCCCCAGTATTTGACAAAGATCCAGATTTTCTTCAGCTATGCTCGTTCTTTTTTATTTTTTTCGCCTATCTGCGCTGACCCCGACTTTTATTATAGAGCCTTTTTTCTATGCATCCGTTTTTTGTTCACAATTTTGGTGCTTATGCCAAAAAAGCAAGGCAATTTTCGCGCAAAAAAGAGCGCACATGCCCACGCTGTGCGCTCTTTTGTACCGGGCTTTTTGCCCGGCTTCCAGCCCGGCTCTCAGCCCGGCTCTCCCGTTCAGACAATATCCTTGATAACCTTCAGCGCCACGCCCTGAATCCGCAGTTCCTGCGGGTGGATGACCCGCTGCTGCTCGGAATAGGTGCTGTTCTCGGCATAAAGCACGGGCTTGCCGTTCTCCTCGCGCAGACGCTTAAGGGTATTCCCGCCCTCGGTCAGCGCCACAACCACCTGACCGTCCAGCGCGTCCTCCGTTTTTCTGACCAGCACCAGATCCCCTTCCCGGATGCCGGCATCCGCCATGGAATCGCCCCTTGCACGCAAAAGGAAGCAGTCGCCGTCCACCCATTCTTCCGGCACGGCGAGGTACCCCTCGTTGTACTGTTCCTCATCTTCGGGCGAACCGCAGATGATGGAGCCGTAGATCGGCACACGCACCGAACGGTATTTGCGGGTGGAATTCTTCTTATCCTTAAGGTCAAGCGTTCCCTTCCCGCTGTATTCGATCTTTCCGTCTTCGTTCAGCCGCAAAAGATACCGGTATGCCGTCGCCTTCGACATGCCCATATATTCCATAATCGCCGAAAGCCTGGGCATATCCCCGTTGTTGTTGAAAGCATAGTCATGGATATAGGTTTCCATCCGGTTCAGTTTTTCCGCATTGATCACACGCATAGTTCACTCCGCACATACTTATACTTGAAACTCACAGTTTTATTATATACCGGTGTCTTCCGTTTGTCAAGCCCTTTTCGCACATTTTTTGCATGCACGTTTCCGCGGTCGTACGGTTTTTGTAAAAACTCTGTCATCCCGCTTGTATCCGCAGGGAAAATATGGTACAATAAGGGCAGAAGTCATCCCAAGGAGGACAGAATATGGTCACATTTGATACCCTGCAGCAGAATGCGGATATCCGCGCATACATTCAGCGGGCGGATGAGTCGCTCGCCGCACTGGGCTTTACCGAACACAGTTTTGCACACGTTATGAAGGTTGCCAACGAAGCGGCAGCCCTTCTGGACGTGCTCGGCTACGATCCCCACACCGTGGAGCTTACCCGCATTGCCGGATACCTGCACGACATCGGCAATCTGATCAACCGCGTCGATCACTCCCAGAGCGGCGCCATCATGGCATTCCGGCTTTTGGACAAGATGGGCATGC
>FR890403.1 GCA_000433415.1 Clostridium sp. CAG:448 | reverse complement strand
GTGGCAGAGCGGCAGCAAAAAATGTATCAGTATCGGAGCCGAACGGCAATACGCAAATGAGATCCGGTACACCAGTAACGTTATCGGCATGATTCCTGCACACAGCAGGATTGCAGCAACCGTATGTACCTTTTTTGATTGTAAAATTTTCATTTTTGTCCTCATCCTTCCTTTCCATTTTTCCCTCCCGCCGGCTAATACCGGACGGTCAGCTGCCCCTTCGGACAATATCACCGTTACTTTGCAGCAACCTCATCAATCGCATCGGAAACCCAACTGTTGAGATTGCAATATTTCCCGATATTACAACCCCGAAAATTTCAGATTCTCCCGCATCGCTTGCGGCACAAGGCTATCCGACATACTGCCAGTCAGATTGTGCAATACTGTCCTCGATATAGGGAACTAATTTGTCCGGAACCGGGACATAGTAGCCGTCGTGATGCACGCCTGTATAGCATGTAATGAAATAGTTACCGTTACACTCCATAAGACTTGCGTCCCATACGATATTTTCATATTTCTTAAAATGTATTCTGATTGAAAGAAGACCGCCGCCTTCACCTTCACCCCAACTGAACTGGAACAGATGGTTATCCGAATTATAGCCAACTCTCTTGTCCGGATTGTCTCTGCATTCTCTGATGCCATCGACCGTTTTCACAGATGTATCCGAATCAACGGTAACAAAAAATTTTTTAACACAATATGTTCCCCAGTGGACCCAATCAGGATCGTCGTGACCACCGCTCGAATCACGAATCACAAGAAGCTCTGCATAATCCACCTCCCAATCCTGAATCGGGCAGACTTTATTATTTCGGTTCACATAAACAACCGCCATCGTCCCACCGCCCAATCCGGGTATCGGATATATACACGCCTGAAAATCTTCCACTGGAACATCAACAATCCCATAATAATAACGCGTGTAAAGGAGCATGTGATTCTCTTTTTTCCAATAATTTTCATAAGTCTGTAACCATGCGAGGTTGAAGTCCATTGCCACAAAATCATCCAAATTCATATCGCGTGGATATTTGACCGTATTTCTTTTGGAGCATGCAACAGACGTGATCAGCAAAACCAGACATAATCCCAAGGTGAGAATTCGTTTCAACATTTACTTCACCCCCATTTTATCTTTGATATACTCGAAAACTTTAGAATATGAAACCGCATTCATGTGCCCACCTGAAAAACTTTCTACACGGGAGCCTGTTTTTCCAACCGTCGCACTCCAATAGGGTACCAACCCATCTCCAACCAAAGCAGTGTTGTCAACCTCCATACCTCGCGAATATGAATCAGAAGAAATCACCTCATAATATTTTAACCTCGTGGTAACCTCTTGACCTGTCATATGAATATATTTACTCCCTTTGAAATCGGAGATATGCTTATTGTTTATATAGCACGAACGATGGAAATCTTCTGCCGCTTCCATGAGCGTTGAATTGAAGTGCGGCAAATAACCGGATATATATTGCATCGACGTTGCATAATCCGAACATATAGTATCTGTTTGGTCCCCAATAACGGGGATCACTGTTACAACAGAGTGTAGCAAATAGGGATTTGAACTGACATCAATATACTTTTCCGTTGGAAACAACTCATAGACACTCTGATAATTGCTGAATAGCTTCTGAATCGGATTATATGTCAATGTCATAATTGATAGAAGAATATTACCAATATCAATTACAGCCGCATAAGCATCCGTACCGGTTAATGAGGAAAAATCAAGTCTTGCCCAAACATTGATCACTTCAGGTGTCCCGAGCAACGGTGAAGCAAGTATGTATGAATCCTTGACTTTATTACGTTGTTCTTGCCCCATAGACATGTACCCTGATGCTACCAAACCTCCCATACTATGCGCAATTAAAACCACTCTATCATAGCCGTTTTCTCTAATGAAAGCATCTAATTTTTGCGCCGATACTGCATTCGACAGTCTCCAATCATAAGAAAAGTATTCTATAGAGTATTGTTTGCTGATATCACTGTCCGTGTGCAGATAATTCATTATATCGTAGTACGAATCCATATTACCTGCATGGGGAGAGTATTCCTTACTATCGTATCCTTCGGGAAGCGTATAGATAGGATTTTTGTGCTCTGTATCTGCCGCTGCATATGTCGGTGTGACGTACACATATTTTTTTGTATACACATCATATTTCGAAGTGCCATCATCATTGCATTGCAACAGATCATAGTAATCATTCACAAATGATTGAACTGTACTGTACATGAGCGGATTGAGTACAATTGCTCCAATAAGAGCTATTTTTTTCGCAAGAGGTACATCGCTGTTGAGCTGCTTTAATGTACTAATCATCTCCTGATCAATCAGCGCAGTACCGCTTTTAAAATACGGGTTATTATCCCCCACATACAATTCACTGCCAAATACCCCCGGTATAACAATAATCGCATTTTTGTTTACCTTAACGTTGAAATAACCAATCTTTCCCGTGGTCTTATGTACCGCCTTGACCCGTGCGGTTCCTGTTTTCTCTCCCCTAAACCTGTTCGTCTGTGTGCAAGAAACACAGTCCCCTCCGGAAACAATCGTATATGTGAAATCCGATTTTTTTGCAAAATCCGCATTGGACGGAAACGTTTTGATGCTTGCATTCTTTTTCTCATCAACATCAAGAGCAATATCATCAAATCGAACGCTCTGTAACTCACGATATGCATCGACCCCGACAATTTTCCAAATTTGAAGATCGAAATTTTGTCTACTTTCGGAAAGACTTACTGGTGATGTACCATCCTCTGACGCAGTTAGATACCGCTCGTTAGCCTTGCTTTTAATCTGGTAACCGCTAGCGATTAAGCCATATATTATGATTGACCACCTCATTTGTTTTGGTGGAATTGCTTCGGAGTCATACCTTTGGAACCTCACTCCTTCTCCGCTTGCATCAGGCACCAGATAGTACAAAGGAGAATCCACACGCTGTATCAGACAATCCCCGTCGCCCAGATTGATCACACGCCACTGTAGCTTATTTTCTCCGAGCTCGCTCAGCATCCCCTGGGCACAATCAACCTTACCGGTTCTTGTTCTGTGTAAGTAACGCCCTGTAGAAGAGTTGAGCATATAGTAGTTGCCCGAATCAATACTGGAACGTCCTTGCCCTGTTTTGATCCCCTGATCCTGACTATCAAAAATGCGCCACAGTTGGTAACGATTTTTGCGGTCGACGCTCTGCACAAAGATATTTCCGGGAGAACTTGCGGTCTTCCCCGCGTTGCTCCCATCCTGGGAACCGTTCGTTGTCAGTGCCAACGACATATTGGCACGTGGAACCAGGCGAAAAGCGTCATCATCGAACGGTATGATCAACCACTCCTGCGACATCGGATCCGTCGCCGAGTATATTTGTACATTTCTTCCGCTATAAATTTCGCCTCCGGAACGTTGTATATCAAGCACCTTTCCGTTTCCTGACGAGGAACTCATGGAACGAAGGCGGTAACTGCCACTTGAGGCAACATATTCCAACTTAAATTTCTGCGTTGTTGCAGCAATATGATCATCATTGCTGACCTGAAACACATTGGAATTGTTTGCCGGCTCTGCGCCGTTCACGGTCATATAAGAACCGCTTCCGCAGTTCCGGAACGAATATACACCCCCATTCAGGATCCCTGCCGGCAGTGCATAGCCGTATTTGACAGTCAGAACGGGACGGTTTGCAACCGTAGTGGACTCCATGCTGTAAAACGGATTGCATGCCCAAGTGGTTTCGCTACTCGTGTAGCCAATGACAAAATCACCCCAATAATCCCAATCATGCGATCGGTCGTACCGTTCATCTTCATACATGGTATAGATATTTGATGTCAGACTAAAAGAGACACGGGTTGTATTCACAAACAGGTAACCGTGCGTGACGAACGTGTAATCTGTCCGGATAGCATCCGCCAGATTAAAATCATAGTCACCAAATTCTTCTACACCGTCAACATAGTACGCAGACATCGGTATTTCGCCGAACGGGGCATACTGTGCGGTCAGTGTCAGCTTTGCATCGATGATCGGCAAAGCGTCATCGACGGCAGGCAGCTTATTGATGCGCAGCACGATCAGTTTTTGACTGCCCGCTGCATTTGCAATGGAAAGATACTGCTCACTGCTGTGGTTGGCAGAGGAACCCTCCGCCACGTAGGTATCCTCTATGTTGGTTACATAGTCATTCGTCGAAACCGACGGATCCAAGAGGACCGGATATACACGGTCGGACGACGTGAACCATGCCGCATCCGGTGTGTAGGTAATCAGGCAGGTATCACCCGTCTTTTCGGCAGACACCCGGATATCATTGCAAACATTGTTCGCCGCATCCGACATATAGGGAATCCCGACGCGGAACTGCATCTCTCCGTCCGCATCCATGAAATCCACACTGCCGTCGGCATTCACACGCGGCGTCAGCGTTCCGACATTCATATGCATCGACACGGATTCCATATCCCCGCGCTCGTGAATCACAATATCCTCTTCAATCTTATTGTGATATACCGTGTATCTGAGCGAGACATTCTCCGTCCCGTCGAAAACATCCGTATAGCCGATCTGTGCGGAAATATGCGGGAGGACGTAGGAATCATCCCTTTCTGCCAAACGTTCAGAGGGACTTGCATAGGTAATCGCAGCGCGCTCTGCAAGCTGTGCATGTGCGCTTGCAGAAGGGGTCAACATCTGCGCCATTCCGGCAGAAGCAACTGACACCTCCGCGTCTCTGCTTCCCTTTTCCGCCTGCACACCCCAGGTCAGCGTATAGCCGTTGTGCTCCATCCGCGCCATATCGGTCGCGGAGGCACCGCTTGCAAAGGACACCCGGAAATCCGCCGTGCCTCCTGTATATACCCCCGTCTGTGCGTCAAAACAAAGAGTCTGGTCCACATCCTGCCATACCCCGTCCGCATCGAGGTAATGCACCGCCTCCGGGTACGTCACGGACATATAGGTCCCGTCCGAGCAAAGGTAGTGCTTTTCAAACTGCCCGCGTTTGGACTGATCCTCTCCGACGATGAAAACTTCGCCCTCGCCGTCGTTTTCAACGGTATTTTCCTGCTCCTGTCCCACAACCAGGTCGATAGCAAAAACCTGACCCGGTACAGAAGCAAATAGCAGAACAATGGATGTGAAAGCCGCAATAAACTTCAGGACAAACAGATTCTTTTTCATACGGTTATTCTCCTTAGCTGATGAAAGGTAGTTAAGGTTGATCGCCGTTTCCCGACCTTATCCAAATTACGTCACAATTATATCACAAAAAATCGCATTTGTCAACATACTATTTTAAAAAAGGTATTGACTTTATAGTATTATATGCTATACTATGTTCCAAAAGGAGTAACGCCATGGCTTGGGAAGATGATATTGAAGAGAATATAAAGTGCGGTCTTGTCGAATTTCTGATTCTTGCACTCTTGACCATCGAAGACATGTACGGTTACAGAATCAAGACAGAACTGGCTGTGAGAACCAACAATGCGATTATCGTCAAAGAAGGTTCTCTGTACGGTCCGTTGTACCGAATGGAACAACGCAAGCTGATATCAAGCAGAAAAGAACTGGTCGGGGAGAAAAGATTCAGAAATTATTACCACATAGAACCCCCGGGGAAAGAATATCTCAACTTTTCAATCAAAAAATTTCAACTCATCTTTGGTGGCGCTATGAATCTGATAGAAGGATGTGGTTTAAGTGAAAACAAACCAGAATAACAAAAGCATTGTGAATTCCTATCTCAGGCAAGTGAAAGCCTCCCTTCTGTGTCAACCGAGCATGAAAAGGGCTGTTCTAAATGAGGTGGAGAATCGTATCGTGGAGCTTGAAAAACAACATACGGTCATTACGATGGACAATTTGTATAAAGAAATCGGAAGTCCAGATGAAATTGCCAAAGGCTTTGAAGGCGAGCCTGAAATCGGATATCTGAAAAAGAATGCCCGAAAACTTAACCGGACAAGAATCATCTGTTTGGTTCTTATTGTTCTGGTGGTCTTGTCAGCATTCGCTACCGCTGTTATCATAAAATCAAATGAAACGTATCATTCAAAAACCAGATCTCAAAGTTCTTACGCAACAGAGAAGGAAAATTAACACCATGAAAAAAATATTTGCCATCATTCTCGCAGCTGTGTTCCTGACTTTTGCACCCTTCACTGCAATATATGCTGAAAGTACTGAACACGTCTCAGCAGAAACTTATGAAACCAATTCCACTACCACCACGTATTTTGATGACGGTAGCTATGTGGTAACCACAATCAAGCAATCTTCAGTTGCAGATTCGGCAAGATCCGCCAAATCTTCGACCTATACAGTGTATGGGGATAAAATGGTTGATCTTTATGACTCTAAGGATAATCTGCAATGGACCTACACCTTAAGAGGAACCTTTAGAGTGAACGAAGGTGTGTCTGTTACTTGCACAGACTCTACTTATTCGTCTGTTATTTACGTGAATGCTTGGTCCTTGACGTCTCATGAAAACAGATGTTCGTCTAATATCGCGTATGGCACTGCGGTTTACAAGAAGAAGGTTCTTTTCATTACGACCAACACGCATGATGTAGACGTTTCAATCGGCTGTAACGAATACGGCGTTATCGGTTGATATATGCCGTAGAGCAATCAGATTATATACTAAAAACGACCGTAAAAGTCGTTTCAATCCACTGACCAAGGGGCTTTTTACAGCCCCCTTTTTAATTTGCAAATCAACATAGACACCTGATCTTTGCCAGCCAATCCAGATGTACCGTGAGGGTACACTGCTCCCTTGACAAAGTGGGGCTTGCAAATAACCACGCTTTGTCGATGGAATATAGAATCCTGCTTGTAAAGAATTCATACCACACCAAAAGCGGAAAGTCCAGAAAACAAACTGATAACAATCAGATTTTTCACTTTCGGGGGTTCGAATCCAGACAATA
>FR890402.1 GCA_000433415.1 Clostridium sp. CAG:448 | reverse complement strand
AGAAGAAACCGCCCACTCTTTCGCAAGCTTTTCTGTTTCGGTGCAGTAAAATCCGAGCCCGAAATCATTATTTTTTTTGCCCTCACCGAAAGAGGGTGCTTCTATGACTTTTTCTGAGCCGTGAAATAAGGTGATTATTTTGTTCATATAAGGCTACCTCCGATTATCTTCGCCTGCATTGTATCACCAAAGCGATAATTTGTCAAGCGATTATAATAAAAAATATCACCAAAGTGATATTTCGCAAGATATGCCTTCGGGAATGACAGTTAATCGTCCGATCCTTTCGCAAGTTCCGTAAAAGCATCGCGGTATTCCTCAAGAATCCGTTTTGCCGTATTGTCGATAATATCGTCCGTTTCTGATTCCAGTTTGTTGCCTTCTTCTGCATCTGAATAGTACGCCTTTCCGTCATCAAGCCGGAGGCAAGCCAAACGACCTATGTATTCTCCGGGGACTTTACATGTTGGAAAGCCGCTGCCGCAGTCTGTTCCGATCATTTTGCCGTGAGGACTTGTCCATATCTCCGGCGGATTTTTGCTTTGATATTCACATGTCGGCGTATGACCGAAAATGAGCGTGTAATCCATACTTTCTGATTTTTCTTCCGTTCCTTTGAGTCTGTGCCAGACACAGAATTCTTTGAGACTGTCATAATACCATCCACCGCTTGTCGCAAAAAACTCTTCGGGTGCACCGTGGACGAGCTTATAATATATGTCGTTCACCTGGATGTCAAATGATAGGGGAAGCGATTTCAGAAAGGACAAAATCGCCTCCTGAGTCTCTGCATGACAGCGGTTGAAAGCATCAAGCGTGACTTTCCCGCCGTTCTTCATCCATAACCGTTTCGCACGGTAATAGTTGGTTCCGTTCGCCGTCTGCTTGCAGAGCGTATTCAGCATCATATACTCGTGATTGCCGAGCAACATCCGGATGTTCGCCTTTTTCATGATGTATTTCAGAATTTTAATTCCGTCAGGGTGCCTGTCGATTACATCACCGAGGATATATAACGTATCATTTTTCCGAAGCCGGATCTGCCTCATGACGGAATGGAAAAACGGAAGGTTTCCGTGGATATCGGACATCACATAGATCATCGGTTTGCACCTCCTTCTTATGGCATGTATGCTTATTCATGATATTATACACCTTGCCCGCTCCGGTGTGAATAATCGGGAGGTTAAGAAGATAACCTGAGGGATGAGTTTACACAAATAAATATCGGCGGCACGCTCTGTTCCCGAATTTTTGACCTTTATATTGCTTTAACAGAGCATCAGCACACAAAAAAATCGATGTTCTTTGAATTTATTCTGTTTTCCCCTTGCAATTTGTCGGAAATTATTGTATACTGTGAAAGTACAAATCTATCCATACATGAGGTGGAAAATGGCTGCAAGCTATAAAAAATTATTCAAACTGCTGATTGACCGCGAGATGAAAAGCAAGGAGCTCGCCGCAAGGGCGGGAATCAGCCCGGCAACGCTCGCAAAAATGAAAAAAGACGGTGCAACCGTATCAAGCGACGTGCTCGTGAAAATCTGCACGGCACTCGGTTGCACGATGGATGATATAGTGGAGATTGTGCCGGAAAATAACCGGCAATAAGTAATTATAGTGTAGAGGGTTGAGTCATGGCTGAAAGAATAAAGAATATTCCGTCCCCGGATATTTTGATGAATTCCTTGAGATCCATTGGATATTCGTTCAAGACGGCATTGGCGGATATTATTGATAATTCTATATCTGTGAATGCAAAAAACATTTGGATAGATTTTCCCTCGTATAACAGTGATAATTTGTATATTACGATTCTCGATGACGCCGTTGGTATGGATGACGCAGCGTTGTTCAATGCAATGAAGTACGGTAGCGAGCGAGATGAATATGGCGATAAGGATTTGGGGCGTTTTGGAGTTGGTTTGAAATCTGCGTCGCTTTCCCAGTGTCGCATGCTTACGGTTATGTCGAAATTCGATAGCGAAGTTCATGCGTATCGTTGGGATTTAGACGAGGTTTTAAGATCCAAGGAATGGGAATGCCTTAGATTGGATTCAAATGAAATACAGGCATGCCCTAATTATGAAAAACTCAACTTGTTACCTCAAGGCACTATGGTTATCTGGCAGAATTTTGATATTGCTGATCAAAAATCGAATGGACATGCTTATGAGTATCTTTCTGAAAAGTTGGACGAAAGTGAAAGTCATCTTTGTTTGATATTTCATCGTTTTATGAATCGTAGCATTTCCCCTGTTTCTTTTTTCATAAATGACAGACAGTTGAAAGGGCTAGATCCTTTCCTTGAAGGTTCTCCTCATCATAAGCGAAATCCCAAAACAGATGAAGGCAAACCCGTCGAGATGGCGGTTAAGTATTATGACAAGGGCTATGAAAAGGAAGCAATGATAAAGGTACAAACTTTTATTTTACCACATCAAGATGACCTCTCCAAAGAAGACGTAGAAGCACTTGGAGGAATGGAGGTCTTAAAAGACGAACAAGGTTTTTTCGTTTACAGGAACGATAGATTGATTATATATGGAACTTGGTTTAGATTGTCGTCACAAAGCGTGAATGC
>FR890401.1 GCA_000433415.1 Clostridium sp. CAG:448 | reverse complement strand
ATTTCAAAAAATCGCGTTTTATTGAAATAAGCCGGCAAATCGCGCCTTGTTAATTTCAAAATTCCACGGCAAATGATAACAATTCATGTCTTTGCAAATATATCATTGACACCGGGCTTGTTCTGTGATACAATGTTATCAACAATATATCAAAGGAGTGATTGGGCAAATGATAACAATTCATGTCTTTGCAAATATCTCATTGACAGCGGGTGGGTTCTGTGATACAATGTTATCAGCAATATATCAAAGGAGCGATTATCAATATGGTTGAAAGGTTCCGCATTGCCGCGTACACGCGAATCTCCGTTGACCTGGAGCTTGACCGCGATAACACGAGTATCGAAAACCAGAAGGCGATTATAGACGAATACTGCCGCCTGCACTTTCCGACAAGCACGGTCGATTACTTCGAGGATCGCGACAAATCGGGCTACACCTTTGAGCAACGCCCCGATTATATGCGTATGCGCGAAAAACTCATGCAGCGCGAATACGATATACTGATCATCAAAGACCTGAGCCGTTTCTCACGCAGAACGGGCAAAGGACTTGCCGAATTTGAGGATCTCGCCGAGCGCGATATCCGCATTATCGCCATCGGCGACGGGGTGGATTATTATCAGGATCACATCGACGACTGGA
>FR890400.1 GCA_000433415.1 Clostridium sp. CAG:448 | reverse complement strand
CGGTTTTTCGGTTCAGCGCGGGGAGTTTCTGTCGGTGCTGGGACCGTCCGGATGCGGAAAGACCACGCTTTTGCGGATCCTGATCGGACTGCTCCGTCCCGACAGCGGCAGGATTCTCCTGGAGGGGACGGATATTACGGATTTTGCGCCGGATCAGCGGAAAATGGGGATTGTTTTTCAGAATTACGCCCTGTTTGAAAATATGACCGTGCGCAAAAATATCGAGTATGCCATGCGCCTGCGCCCCGATCTGCGGGCAAACGCCGCCGCACGCGCAACGGAACTGATCGAGCAGGTCGGGCTTTCCGACCACGCGGATAAATATCCCGCCAAGCTGTCCGGCGGTCAGCAGCAGCGGGTCGCTATCGCGCGCACGCTCGCGCTCAATCCCGCCATTATTCTGTTTGACGAACCCATGAGCGCCCTGGACGTTGCCACACGCCTCTCTCTGCGCAAAGAGCTGATCCGCATCCGCAGGCAACTGGGGACAACCATGATTTATATCACGCACGACCAGGAGGAGGCGTTTGCCATGTCCGACCGGATTATGGTCATGGGCGAGGCAAAGATTCACCAGATCGGCACGCCGGACGAGGTCTTGGACGCGCCGGCGGACGCTTATGTGCGCAGCTTCGTGATTGACAACCTGCAGGCAAAGATCGCGTCCCTTGCCAGATATATGCGCTGAGGAGGGATGGCTTTGACTGTAAAATCCAAAGCGGGCAGAGGAGTGCTCCGGCGGAGTACTTGTTTTCTGCTCTTCTGCTTCTTTGCCGTTTCGGTGCTGTGTCCGCTCTTTGTCATGCTTCTGCATCTGAAGGATGCCGACCTTCCCGCACTGATTGCGGACTGGAGCATTCAGCGCGCCACCCTGCATTCGCTGGCGGTTTCCCTGTGCGCAACCGCGATTTCCATTCTCCTCGCCACGCTTGCGGCGTGGTGCATGACGCGCACCGCCGTCCGCCTGAAACGGATTTTCAATGTCTGTATTCTGCTGCCCATGCTGATTCCGTCCATCTCGCACGGAATGGGACTGATTCTTCTGTTCGGTTCCAACGGCAGTCTGACCCGCCTGTTCGGGTTGGAGAAGGGCATTTACGGCTTTTGGGGCATCGTGATCGGCTCGGTCATGTATGCGTTCCCGGTTGCCTACCTGATGATTGCGGACATTCTGCAATACGAGGACAGCACGCCCTATGATGCCGCGGC
>FR890399.1:743-3062 GCA_000433415.1 Clostridium sp. CAG:448 | reverse complement strand
GGTCGTTATGCATACCGCGGAACTGCCGTTCCCGACTATACAAAACGTAAGTTCTTCCGTGTAGCGGACATTGCCGCGTGTTCCATCACCGTCGCGCACGGGTTCGGACGCCTCGGATGCCTGATGGCAGGATGCTGTTACGGAATCGTCAGTGAAACCAAAACATGGTACACGTTTTCCTTCAAGCTGATCAACGATCAGAACAAGGTGATCGGACACCGTTATGCCTTGCCGACGCAACTGTTGGAGGCGCTGTTCCTGTTTGCCCTGTTTTGGTGGCTTTCCCGCCGTGTCCTGCGTGGAAAGACCTATAATCTGCAGCTTTATATGGTTTCCTATGGCGTGTGGCGCTTCCTGATTGAGTTTCTGCGTGCCGACTACAGAGGAAAAACCATTGTCCCTTTTCTGACCCCCTCGCAGTTGATCGCTATTCTGCTGATTGCGGGCGGTGTGGTGTTGTACTATGTGGAAAAGAAGTACGGAGAAAAACACCCGGAGTCGCTGTGCGATGACCCGGTGCCGGGGGAAGAGCAGATGAAGGGGAGCGCGGCTGCAACCGCAGACGCATCTGACGGGGGAAAGGACGGAACCGCTGATGTCTGAGCGTTATCAGCCCGACAAGCGGCGGATCTGCCTGATTTTTACCCTGGTTTGCGGCATATTTCTTGCCTTTTATGAATGGAAGCTCAAGGGTTGGTATGCCGATCTTGTAATGAGAGATGTTGTGGACATGATCATTACCCGTATGATCGGCGGCGCGGTTTTTTTGGTACTGACGCTGTACATGCGTTATCGGGTGATCAATCCCGTGCGCAGCCCGTTTGGCAAATCCCTTTTGATTACTTTGCCTTGCTTTCTGGTTGTAGTGACCAATCCGCCCATTCAGGGGTTGCTTTTCGGACTTGCACACCTTGACTACACCGGTGCACAGCTTGGCGGATACATCGCATTGTTTGCGCTGGAGTGCTTTGCCATCGGATTTTTTGAGGAATTTGCCTTTCGGAGCGTAGTGCTTCTGATGATTATGGAAAAGCGGCGCAAAAGCAGAAAGCAGATCTTTCTGTCGGTGCTCCTGTCCGCCGCGGTATTCGGTGCGGTTCATTTGGTCAATTTGTTTACGGCGGGACCCGGCGCGGTTTTCTTGCAGATCGGGTACTCTTTCCTGATCGGCGGAATGTGTGCGTTTGTACTGATCAAAACCGCCAATATCTGGCTGTGTGTGCTCTTGCATGCCGTGTTTGATTTTGCCGGAAAGCTGGTCGACACGTTGGGAGAGGGAACCTGGATTTCTGCTCCCATCATCATCTTTACCGCTGTGCTGGGTGTTGCGGTTGCCGCTTATGTTCTGCACGGGTTTGCTACGCTGGATCCCGCCCTGACCGATCGGTTGTATACACCGTCTGCGCGGCAGGAGCAGAAGTAGAACGCTGCAAAGGAGGTCTTATGCGTCTTTGTCTGAAACAGCATCTGTTTACTTGGGGAGACCGGTTCACGGTCTATGATGAAAACGGGAACGATGCGTACTATGTGGAAGGAGAGGTTCTCACATGGGGAAAGAAGCTGCATATTCTGTCTTTGTCCGGTGAGGAACTGCTCTTTATTTCCCAGAAGGTATGGTCATTCCGTCCGCGATATGAACTGTTGCGATCCGGGCAAGTCACGGCGTGCGTGGAAAGACAGTTTTCTTTCCTGCAATCCCATTACCTGGTGGACGGTTTCGGCTGGGATGTCGAAGGGGATTTCTTTAACCACGAATATGTGATTCTGGCGGGAACTTTGCAGGTCGCGCAGGTATCCAAAGAGTGGTTTACCTGGGGAGACACTTATACGATTGATTTTATTCCTACCGTCCGTCCGGAGGATGTTTTAGCGGTTGTACTGGCCATTGACGCCTGCTTGGCGAACAATTGAACCGTGTTTTCCAAAACGTTTAGTAAATAGTCAAAAAGCACCGTCCGTGGTGCTTTTTCTCTTTGGCGGACATCAATCCGACACCTTTCGCGCTTTTTTTCATATACTGCTATTGACCGGTCCGCATACCAAAATGCCGGATCGGAACAAACAGGCGAGGAGAGATGAAGAAAATGTATTCACAGGGAATGCAGAACGGACGGCGCGGACGGTTGGATGAACGTTATATCCGCCGGCTGTTGGACAGCGAACAGACACCGCCTCCCGGCAGGGGAAGCGCCCGTGGCAGAGCGGATGCAGCGCCGGTTGGCGAGATGCGGATGCAGGAATCCGAGATGCGCGGCAGAATGGCACAGGAGCCGGAACAACAGCCGTCCTGCCGGGGCGACCCGGCAGGCGGCGGCCGGC
>FR890399.1:0-646 GCA_000433415.1 Clostridium sp. CAG:448 | reverse complement strand
GCGGCAGATATGCCATTACCGACCGTCCGCTTGCAATGGCGTATGTGCCGGTGCAGGATTTTTCGGAGCTGTACGGCGAAGAGGAAGGTCTGCGCCGCGGGACCATCTTCAAAGATTTGGATCTGTCTTTTGTCGGTGCACAGAGAAGGGAGGGCAAGCGCTTATGAATAACGGAAGATGTCAGAACTGCAAGGCGGATTGCCGCAAACTGATGAAACGGATTCACGAGTTGGATTTTGCTATCAACGAGGTTGTGCTTTATTTGGATATGTATCCCGCATGTGCCAAGGCACTTGCTTATTATCACCAGTTGCATGAAGCCAGACAGGAAACCGTGGCATTGTATGAGGAGGCGTGCGGACCGCTGACGCCCTTCGGAAACAATAACCGCACCCGCTGGCAGTGGACTGACAGTCCGATGCCGTGGGAACCCGAGGCAAACTGACAAAGAGAGAGAAAGGGGCAAATCAATGTGGATTTATGAAAAGAAACTGGCATATCCGGTTAAAATCAAGAACCCGAATCCCGACACTGCGGCAATTGTCATCAGTCAACTTGGCGGACCGGACGGGGAATTGGGCGCATCCTTGCGCTATCTGAACCAACGTTACAGCATGCCATATGCAAATGTATCCGGTTTGCTGAC
>FR890398.1 GCA_000433415.1 Clostridium sp. CAG:448 | reverse complement strand
GGCGCTCTTTTGCACGGGTGAGCGCAACATACAGAAGACGCATGCGCTCCTCGATCAACTGATCCAGAATTTCATCCGCGATTACCCCGCGCACCACCGTGTCACGCCGTTCCAGCGTTTCCGGATCATAGCTGCGCACTGCGGCGCCGATGCGCTTGGAGAATAGAATCGGTGAAGTGTTATCTTTCAGGTTGAAACGCTTTCCGCAGCAGAAGACGAAGCAGACGGGGAATTCCAGTCCTTTTGATTTGTGAATGGTCATGACGGAAACCGCGCCCTCTGCGTTTGCCGCCTCACTGACGCCGCCTTCGCCCGCATCGCACAGACGGCGGAAGTAATTGAGAAAGCCGTACAGTCCGTTCCACGCGCGGCGCACATAAGCGCAGGCGCTGTCATACAGCGCGGTAAATGCCGGTGTGGCGGTCAGCCTGCGGGCAACCGGGTCATTACTCAATGTCCGCAAAAGCCGATCTGCCGCCAGGCTGACGGTGTCCGCACGCCGGGCAGAAAGCCATGTGCAGAAGCGCTTGCATTTCTCGCCGAGCGGGTTTTGCGGCTGCTCCCCCGTCAGAAGCAGTGCATCATAGAGCGCGTGCTCCTGTCCGACACCCTTTCGGACGGTTACCAATTCGTCCAGTGTGAAGGAAATGCCGAATGCGGGACACACTAAAAGTTCCGAAAGCGAGAGATCGGTACGGGGATTGTTGAGTACCTCCAGAAGGGAGAGCAGGACTTTCATTTCCGCGCTTTCCAGCACATTGCTGTAAGAAGGGGAAGAAACAGGGACGCCGCGCTCGGTCAGCAGGGCGATCAGGCGGTCGGCATGGCTCTGCGCCTGTACAAGAACCGCAATGTCGCCCGGACGGATCAGCGCGCCGTTGGCAAGACGCTCTTTGCCGATCATCGTGCAGATGCGCTGTGCGACCAGTTCTGCCTCCGCCTCGTCCGCGTCGAGAAAGATCGGTTCTGTACCCTCTTGTGGTTGCGGCGGCTGTTCTGCCAGAAGCAATGTGACGGGCGGGGAAACGTAGTCGGAGGACGGCAGTGCTTTGCCGCAGATCAGATCGTCGTCCTGCGTGTAACCGATGCTTTCCGGACATGCGGCAAAGGTGTAGGCGCAGACCAGATTGACAAAACGGATGATGTTCGGGTCACACCGGAAGTTGGCG
>FR890397.1 GCA_000433415.1 Clostridium sp. CAG:448 | reverse complement strand
CGACACCGACCGTGCCGTCTGTCAGTACGACCGTTGCCTCTACCGTCGGATTGCCCCGCGAGTCTATGATTTCTCTGCCGCAACAGCGGACAATTTGTGGTTTTGTCATTCAATGAGCCTCCTCTGCGTGTGTTTCAAAGCCCTTCCGGTACAAAAGCCGAAGGGATACATGCATAGTTTGGCGCATTTTTTCCGGTTTCATGCGGAGGATTATGCGATAGAGGCACACAAGCGATGTCCTTCAACGGTGCTGCACCGCAAGATCAACACAAAGGACGCCGATGAAAGTGACGGTATAGAGTGCAACAATGTGTTCCATGGCAGGTATGTAGACCAAATACAGTGTGAGCGAGTCTTTGGGAACCACGCGAAAGATGCCAAACAAGAACCATCCCAAAGCAAAACAAAGCAGCAAAGTGCCGATCAGCAGAACGATGCCTGCGGGGGCACTGTAGTGATGATTTTTCAGTTGGGACAGTGTTGTTTTGATTTTTGCGTGTTTCATGTCTTTCGGATCTCCTTTTGTAATACTAATAGGATACCATAAAACAGGAAAAAGTGCAAGGAACAATCCCTGGCAAAAGGGGAGAAAAAAGGAAAATTCCGCTTTTGTCGATTGATTTTTGCCTGGTTCTCCGGATCTGCATACACGAAAAACGCTGCGGGACATTCGCCCCGCAGCATGGTTGTGTGTAAAAGTTTAATCGTTTTCTTTCTTTCTGCGCAGTAGCAGTGCCGCCGGCAATGCCAGAAGCAGCGGCGTAACGGCAAGCAGAGAACCGCAACCGGCGTTGTTTCCGGCATCGGTGGTTCCTTCTGCGGCAGTTGTTTCCTGTGCGGTGGTTTGCTCGGTTGTGTCCTGCGGCGCTTCGGTTTCCGAGGAATCCGATGTGGTGATCTCTTCAGCAGTGGTCTTTTCCACGGTCGTTTCCTCGCCGGACTCGTGAGAATTTTCCTTCGTGCTGACGAAGCTGTATTTGAAGCGTCCGCCGGGCATTACATCACCGGAAATATAGAAATCCATGATGTCGCCGGAGAAGGTGGAGTAATCTCTCTCGTCGTGTACATTGTCGGTCCATGCAAAATTGACCGTGTAGTCATCCCCGGAAATGCCGAGATCCGCCTTCTTGACCTTAATGGTCAGGTATCTGCCGGACAGGGCGTAGGCGCATTCCGCAACCTTTTCCGTCTGATAGCCGTCGCCGGTGAACTTTTCCAGCACGACCGCATTTTCGGATGCTTTGGACTTATTGATGACATAATCAAAGGTCTCCCACCCCTGTGCATTCTGATCCGTGTCCAGATACAGTGTCATCCACAGATTTTCGTCGCGTCCGACAATATCGGATGCACATTCGGCGTGGAAGTACAGATACTCGTCATCGCGTGCGACCTGTGCACCGATCAGGTCGTTACGACCGGAGGTTTCCTTATAGCTGTACCCCTTATAGCCCACGTGGTCACGGTTGCCGATGTTGTTGGCATATGAAGCATAGTAGGGAGCAACATTCATCCACTGCGTTTCTCCTGCGCTCATATCAATGGTTGTGGCAAAAGAAGGCGTGGGAATGGGGTTGACGCCCTTATATTTGCGTACATAGTTGACAAACAGATAGTAGTAGTGGTCTTTCAATTCCCCCTTGCTCGGTTCCAGGTCGCGGCTGAATTCGTTGTCAAACTGGTCGACCAGTGCGTTGTTGACCTGGCTGTTTGTGCCGCCCCACGGTGCCGGCTGGCGCCATGCGTGCCATTCGTTCCAACCGGTCACAAAAATGACGGAGGGATCCTTTTGCAGTGCATAGTCGAACTGTTCGGAAAACTGATAACCGTAAAGGGAAGCGGAAGCCCCTTCTTTTTCATAGCGGTCGGGGTAATCCTTGGTGTAGGAACGTCCCATAACGTGCTCACCGTTCATTGCGGTGATTTCCTTGGTGACATAGTTGTGGTTGACCGCTACGCCCACCGTGATCTGTTCCGGCATCTTCGCGCGGACATCCGCGCTGGTTTTATAGTAAAGAGCCTGCGGATAGGTGGACAACCAGCCCCATGTACCCGCAACCGTCGTTTTGGTCGTATAACTGGGCTGACCGCCGCGGAAAGTAAAGAAATCAAGAATGTTTGCTTCACTCTGTGTCAAGGACTCTTTGTGCGCGATCAACATCGGCTTTCCGTCCAGATAATACCACTGATCCTGATAGGTGCCGTCCTTGTAAATATCGTTATACAGGGAGATCAGTTGTTTGCGGCTGTCGGCGTTTGCGCCGAAGGGAAGCAAAAAGGAGATTTTCGGGGTAGTAACGCCGTCTTTGCTGGCGTTGCCCCAGCTTTCAAACAGGGCGCGGTAGCCGCTCCGCCAGGTCAGGTTACCGTTGGTATTGTCGTTGAAAACCACGTCCACTCCCGCGGCTGCGAGCAGTTCAGCCTGCTTGCGCAGAACCCATTCGTCGCTGGTGCGGTAGAAACCGTAAATCGGTTCGTTCCAGAAGCAGTAGAATCCTGCGTTTGCCCATGCGGGATGATTGTAATTGTTTTTCGCTTCAGGGTACTTTTTCATCAGCTCGGTCGTGTTGGTTGCGCCTTTTTGACCCAACTCCTCGTGCCAGTCCCAATAGAAAAGAGCCAGCGTCTTGCCCTCACGAACGCCGCCGACGTCCGCAAATGTGTAAGAAATGCGCCCCAGACCGTCCGTGAAGACCCAGGTGTCGGGCATTGCCTTATTCTGATGGAACAGACTGTCTGCCGGAATGCTGGTGTCAATGTCAGTGGAGTTATCCTCTGCGGAGAGCACGGTGAAGAAATTACGGGGCTTTCCGGTAAAGTGAACTCCCATGCGCAGGTCAATGGCTTCCTCTCCGGCGGTGCCGTAGAAAAAGCTCTTGGTAATGCTGTTGTCGTCCTTTGCCCAGACGCCAACCCTTCCGGAGGTGTTGGTCAGGGTCAGGAAATACTCGCCGGCGGGCTGTGCGTCAAAGGTCAGCTCCACCAGTGCATTGTCAGAAAAGCCGTCTACCGATTTTTCTGCAATCGGAGTTCCTTCAACCGTTTTTCTGTGGTTCTTTTCCCACTTGTACAGGCGCAGAACACCCTTGGAGTCTGTCGTGCCCCAGGTGCAGACCGAGAGAGAAACGGCATCAAATTCGCCGCCGAAACCGATGCGTACGCCCGCAGTTGCGGACTCGGCGATTTCAATGGCATGTTTGTCGGTTACGTCTTGCCCAAAGGACTCAAAGGCATAGCCGGTGCCTTCTGCAGCGCCTGCGATCAAAATCCCGGTCAGAACCGAGCCGAGAACCGCAAGGGCAAGCAGAAGCGTCAATAAATGGTTTTTCTTCATGAGAAAATTCCTTTCTTACTGCTTTGTTGTATGGGTTTTCGTATCATTTTTTTGCGTTTTGGGGTGTTTATCGGTGACATGTTCGACGGTGCCGTCCGGACGGACAATCACGGTGTGCTCTAAATCGTTGGTCAGTGAAGCACGGATTTCCCGCAGATATTCACTGCGCAGGTCCGCACGTTCCCGCAGCTCATCGTCGCTGAGCGTTTCTCCGTTCCGAACGCGGCGGGCAAATTCATTGATCCTGTCAATTTTCTTTTGCTCCATTTGGTAACCTCTCCTTTTCAGTCGGAAGTATAGAGTGCATACAGCTCGGCATACAGTCCCCCCTTCTTCATCAGTTCGGCGTGACTGCCTTCTTCTTCAATGCCGGACGGTGTGAGTACCAGAATCCGATCCGCGTTGCGAATGGTGGTCAGGCGGTGCGCAATGGTGATGGTGGTACGCCCTTTGGCAAGGCGTTCCAGAGATTCCTGTACCAAACGCTCGCTTTCATTGTCCAACGCACTGGTCGCCTCATCCAGGATGAGAATCGGGGGATCCTTCAGAAATACACGGGCAATGGAGATGCGTTGCTTCTGTCCGCCAGACAGCTTGACGCCGCGTTCCCCGACATATGTATCGTATCCTTCAGGCAGATCGCGGATAAAGGCATCGGCACCTGCCAGCTTTGCGGCAGCTTCAATTTCGGCGTCGGTGGCATCGGTCTTTCCGTAAGCAATGTTTTCGCGGATGCTGCCGGAAAACAGGTAGACATTCTGTTGGACAATACCGATCTGCCGACGCAAGGAAGCCAACTTGATTTTTTCGATGTTTTGTCCGTCCAGAAGAATTTTTCCGTCCTGAATCTCATAAAAACGGGGGATCAGGGAGCAAAGCGTGGTTTTTCCGCCGCCGGACGGTCCGACAATGGCGACATTTTCGCCGGCGCGGATATGAACGGATAATCCGGTCAGCACATTTTTGCTCTCGTCGGTGTAATGGAAGGTGACGTGGTCAAAGACCAGGTCGCCCTTGCAGTCCTGCACCGCAACCGCATCCGGGGCATCCTCAATATCCGGCTGAATATCCATAATTTCACAAAAACGTTCGATACCGGTCATTCCCCGCTGGAACTGCTCGGTAAATTCCACGATACGACGGATCGAGGTGAAAAGAACCGAAACATACAGGAGGAAGGCGGCGTAGTCTGCGGCGGTGATGGAGAGTACGTGATCGGCGGGCAGACGCAGAAAGAATGCGCCGGCAACCACGACAATAATGTACAGCATTCCTTCAAAGAAGCGGGTCATGCATTGGAACATTCCCATGACCTTGTAATTCCGGCGTTTGACCTGCAGATAATTCTGATTGCCCTCCTCAAACTTTTCCTCTTCGACCGGTTCATTCACAAAGGAGCGCACCTCGCGCACGCCGAGCAGGCTGTCTTCCACCTGCGCGTTCAGTTCGCCGACGCGCCTGCGGGATTCCCGGAAGGTTGCCTTCATTTTGCTGTTGAAATGAAAGAGAACAATCACCATGACCGGAATCAGTGCGAAAGTAATCAGGGTCAGGAGCGGGTTGATGGTGCAAAGAATGATGCACGCCCCTACGATTTTCACCGCGGCAATGAAATACTCTTCCGGACAGTGATGGGCAAACTCGGTAACATCAAACAGGTCACTGGTAATGCGCGACATCAATGTGCCGATCTTGGTATTGTCGTAAAACGCAAAGCTCAGCTTTTGCAGATGTGCAAAAAAATCGCGCCGCATATTGGTTTCGATTTTGCAACCCATCACATGTCCGATATTTGCCATATAGTAGTAAGCGACCGTGTCAATCAGGCGCATGATCAGATAGGTTACGCCGCAGGTAACGATCAGACGCACGGTCAGGGATTCGGCGCCCCCCTGCGCTTTGCCGGTGATTTCACGCACCAGCATCGGCAGAAGCAGTTCTGACCCGGTTGTCAGGAGCGCGCAGAACAGATCAAAAAACAGGGTTTTCCGATAAGGGCGATAGTAGGGGAGAAAACGGCGGATCAGTTGCCGGATATTGGTTTTTGATTCCTTTTGCTCTTTCATAAACTCCTATCCCTCACTTGATCCCGAACCGACACAGCAAAAAGATACCTGCGCACCACAAAAGAGTGAAGAAGGGCACCAGCACATAGCACTGCCAGTGTTTGGTTTTGTGGCGGATCCCCAGCATGGTCAGAAACATGGCAAGTCCGCCGCCCAAAAGGGGCAGGATGACAAACAGTGTTTTTTCCGGAATACGGAGCTTTACATCGCCTTTCTTGGAAACCTTTTTGTCATAAATACAGACGCAAAGGGAGATGATCGAAATGGCAAGGAGCCAGATTGTCAGCGCGGTACGTACCGGATAGGTGGCGATCAGATCAGTCAGTGACATGCTCAGCCCTCCTTGAAGCTGTCCTTGAGGGACACGGTGCGGTTGAAGGTGTTTTCGTATTTGGAATCCATGCAGAAGTAGCCGCAACGGACAAACTGATAGCGATCGCCCGGCTTGGCTTCCGCAAGCGCGGGTTCCAGCTTGGCATGTTCGTAAATGCGGACGGAATCGGGATTGATATAGTCGGTATAGTCCTTGCCCTCCTCGCGGTTTGCGGGGTTCTCCAGGGTGGTCAGATTTTCAAAATAGCGCAGCGAGGCATCAACGGCATGCGGTGCGCTGACCCAATGGATCGTGCCCTTGATTTTTCTGCCGTCTGTGGGGTTCCCGTTCCCGGTTTCCAGATCGGCGGTTACATGAATTTCGCGGATGGTTCCGTCTTCGTTTTTGATAATTTCACCGCAACGGACGATATATGCACCCATCAGGCGCACCTCGGCATCCGGCTTGAGACGGAAAAACTTGGGAGGCGGAACCTCGGCAAAGTCGTCCGCATCAATATACAGCTCACGGGTGAAGGGAACGGCACGTGTCCCAATTTCCGGGTGCTGCGGATGGTTGGGAAGGTCAAAATATTCGGTCTGATCTGCGGGGTAGTTGTCCACGATGACCTTGATCGGTTTGGTGACGGCAATGCGGCGCGGCGCAGTTTCATTCAGCTCATTGCGGATGCATGCCTCCAATTGCCGGATGTCCACAAGGGAATCGGACTTTGCAACGCCGGTGCGGGAGATGAAATCCAAAATGGAGGATCCGGTATAACCGCGTCGGCGCAGACCGCACAGTGTGGGCATACGCGGGTCGTCCCATCCGTCTACGCAGCCCTCCGTGACCAACGTGCGCAGAAAACGCTTAGAGAGTACCGTGTAGGTGATGTTCAGGCGGGAAAATTCAATCTGCCGCGGGAAGCCAGGATGGTTCTGCGAGCCGGGAATTTCCACATGATCGCGTACCCAGTTGTAAAGCGGGCGGTGGATTTCGTATTCCAGGGAACAAAGCGAATGTGTGATTCCTTCCAGGGCGTCCTGAATCGGGTGCGCAAAATCATACATGGGGAAAATGCACCATTTGGTTCCCTGGCGGTGGTGTTCTACATACTTGATCCGGTAGATGACCGGGTCGCGCATGCAGAAGTTGCCGGATGCAAGGTCGATTTTTGCACGCAGGGTGTATTTTCCTTCCGGAAATTCGCCGTTCTTCATGCGCTCAAACAGATCAAGACTCTCCTCAATGGGGCGGTCGCGCCACGGAGAAACGGCAGGATGCGTCAGGTCGCCGCAATATTTCGGATCGCGGAATTCCTCCGCAGACAACTCACATACATAGGCAAGCCCCTTTTTGATCAGCTGAACCGCAAATTCGTAATCCTTTTCAAAGTAATCCGAGCCGTAGAAAAAGCGGTCCCCCCAGTCAAATCCCAGCCAATGAATATCCTCTTTGATGGCATCGACATATTCAGTGTCCTCTTTGGCAGGGTTGGTGTCATCCATACGCAGATTGCACAGACCGCCGTATTTGCGAGCGGTTTCAAAATCAATGACCAGTGCCTTGCAGTGACCGATATGCAGATACCCATTGGGTTCCGGCGGAAAGCGCGTGTGTACCTTCATGCCTGGATTCTGCAAAAGGTCTTCTTCAATAAAATCGTAGATAAAGTTGGAGCCGGTTTGTTCCATTTTTTGTATCCTCCGTAATAGAATCAAAGGGAAGCACGGAACGCACGGATGCGTGCCGCGGTGCGGTCTGCGCCCAGAATCTGCATCACTGTCCACAGATCCGGTGCATTCAGCTTGCCGGTAACGGCAACCCGCAGAAACATTGAAATATCCGCAACACTGCCACGGTATGCGGCAGGATCTGCCTTATAAGCCTTCATGTCGGCAGTGTAGCCGAGGGATTCCGCAAGTGTCTTGATCTTTTCAAACCAGGTGTTCATATCGTCATCAATGGAAAAGGTTGCGAGAAAACCGTCCAGCGCGGCGGCAATGTCCGCCCGGTCAAAACGCGCGTCAATTTCATCCTGTACGCAAAACAGCTCGTCATAGAAAAATCCCATATAAGGCTTTGCGTCGGCAAATACGGCAAGATCCTTACGCGGTTTTTTGCCGCCTCTTCCGATGGCAAAAATGGCGGTTGCGTAGGCAGGATCGGCGGCGAGCAGTGCGCCGAATGCGGGGTCGTAGGTCAATGCCCAGTCGGTTACCTGATGGCAGATGTCCTCGGCACTCATGCGGGAAAGCACATTCTTTGATACGTCATTGAGCTTATTGAAGTCAAACAGACAGCCCGACGAGCTCATTTTTTTGATGTTGAACGGGAAATCCGTGTAAGCCTTATCCGGATTCTGCGCATGCCATTCCTCATAGTTGGAATTCAGAAGCGTCATGACATATTCGCATACGCAGGCGGGCGCATATCCCAAACGTGCGTAGTCGTCCATGTTGGCGCCCATGTCGCGCTTGGAAAGCTTTTTCTTGTTGCCGTTTTCATCAAGACGCATGATCTGGGAGATGTGCATATATTTGGGAAGACGGAAGCCGAGATAGGAGAAAAGTTGAATGTGTTTGGGCAGGCTGGGCAGCCATTCTTCGCCGCGGATCACATGTGTTGTTCCCATCAGGTGGTCATCCACCGCATGGGCAAAGTGATAGGTCGGAATCCCGTCGCTCTTGAGAAGCACAAAATCCTCGTCATTTTCCGGCAGTTCCAATTTGCCACGCACAAGATCGGTAAACACAGTCTTTTTCTCCGGATCGCCCCCCGCAAGAATACGGAGAACGAACGGATGTCCTGCATCCAGGTGCGAACGAACTTCTTCCATGGTAAAATTTCTTGCCGCCAGCATTTGCTCTTTTTTTGCCGTAGCTTCGGTTTCCCAATCCGTATTTTTGCGCTCTTCCTTGATATTGACTGCATGCAGTGCGTCCAGTTCTTCTTCTGTGGTAAAGCACGGATAGGCAAGACCGCGCCGGACAAGCTCCTTGGCATAGACATGGTAAATCGGGGCGCGCAGGCTCTGTTTGTATGGACCGTAATTGCCGTGATCGCTGACATTGCCCTGTTCGTCTAAGATTGCGCCTTCATCAAAGTGTATGCCGTAATGCGCCAATGTGCGGATCAGACCCTCGGCGGCACCCGGCACCTCCCGCTTGGCGTCGGTGTCCTCGATGCGCAGGTAAAAGACGCCGCCGGACTGGTGGGCAAGACGCTCACCGACCGTGGCAGGGAACAGCCCGCCAAAGTGTACAAATCCCGTCGGACTGGGGGCAAAACGAGTGACCTTTGCGCCTTCCGGAAGCTGTCGCGGCGGATAGAGCGCCTCCATATCCGCAGGCGTTTGTGTGACGGCAGGAAAAAGCAGGTCAGCAAGTAATTCGTAATCCATAGTGTATCTCCTCATTTGTTTCTATCGTACATTCTGTCATGAATAGTAATAAGCATTGTCCAGTGCGTTGGCAAGCAGCGCATCATTGCCGTGCCCGGGGTAAATCCGGATTGTTTTTCCGGCTCCTTCCGTTTCGGAGAGATCGGCAAGCGTGTGCAGTGAAGTGCGCATCATTGCCGCAGAACCGCCCCGGAGATCACACCGCCCGTAGCTTTCCGCAAACAGGGTGTCCCCTGTGAAAAGAACCCGGTCGTCGGAAAACAGAAAACAAACGGAACCGCCGGTATGGCCGGGGGTGTGCAGGACACAAAAGCGGGTTTCCCCGAGAGAAAATTCCTCGCCGCCCTGCAAAGTGAAGTCCGCATCCTTCCAGACCCTGGGGGTGTGAAAGAAAACGGCGTAGGCATTGGCGATGCTGTCGGACGGGAAGGTGCTGTCTGCCTGATGTAAAAAGGCGGGAGCGCCCGTAGCGGCGCGCAGGGAATCCAGCGATTCTATATGGTCAAAGTGCCCGTGTGTCAGGTAAATCCCATCCAGGGTGCACGCTTCCTCCCGCATGGCTGCCAGGATGCGCGGCGTCGGTGCACTCGGGTCAATCACAATTCCGTGGGAACCGCTGACAACCAGATAGCAGTTGGAATAATAAGATCCCGGATACAGGTTTTTGATTTTCATAAAGTCCTCCTCCGACACATATTCACTTTATTATACCACACTTTATCTTTTTTGTCTATAGGAACCCCGTATTTTTTCGGCATTTGCGGGGCATGAAGGGAAATTTTCCGAATAGGACATACCGCCGCGGCATAAGACCCTCTTTACGGGTGCAACGGAAAAGCGCCGCGGAACGTGTGTCCGCGGCGCCGGTCGTATGAATTCTGAACTTATTTGGAGGACGATTTTGTTGTCGGGTTCTCAAGTGCACGGATATAATCATACGCGAAAGAATACACATGCGTTTCAGTGGAAAAACGGGAGTATTCCTTACCCTTGTAGGAGGAAATGGAGGAAATGTTCCGGTTGGTCAGTTCCTCGTAATTTGCTTCCAGGTAATCGCGGGTGTCATAAGCGTAGCTCTTATAAACGCTGTCAGATACCTTCAGCTTGGAGAAGCTGTTCAGGTATGCATATTCCGACTTGACATTCTTGATCTCCTTGCTGGAGACGGTTGCATACTGATTGAAGAGAATCGGGATAACCGGCATGTCTTCCATCAGAAGCTTCTCGGCTGCATACAGATTGTCTTTTCTGTTTTTGATGGTCTTCTGTGCGAAAATATCGGAGATCAACTGGTTGTATTCGTCGCTGTTATATCCGCTGGAGTGGGTGGTGCCGGGGAACTTTTCCGTTTCGGTGTCGCCGACATCCTCTTCCAAGGAAGCTTCCTCAAATACGCTTGCCTGACCGGAGAAGCCTTTTGCGAAGGGAGCAAGTACGGAGAAGGAGTCCACGGAGGTGGCGGTCACATCATAAATAATGGTCTCGTAGTCACCTTTTTTCAGATCCAACTGGTACAGGTCGTCGCAAATATCGGTCGGAGTGGAGTCGGTGTACTTGTAGTAGTCCTGGTTACGGATTGCGCCGCGCTTTTTCAGCGTGACATCGAATCCGAGAGATTTCCATGCCTCGCAAACTGCTTCGGCAATCATTGTGTGCACTTCGTCATATGCCGCACAGGTAATGGTGAAGGCGTAATCGGAAGGATTGATGCCGGCGGTGCTCAGAAGAGACTTTGCTTCGTCCACATTGTAGGTCAGATATTTGTAGGTTTCACTGCAACCGTCGCGGAAGGTCTTTTTAGCGCTGGAGGTTTCAAATACACCCTCCGGCACCAGACCGGTTGCAACCTTTGCGAACACAACCGACTTGACGATTGCTTCACGGTCGATTGCGGCGGAAAGTGCCTGACGGACTTCCTTATTGGCAAACAGGGTTTCGGTTTTGCCTGTTTTCTTGTTTGTGATCTGTGCATTCTGATTCAGGGAAATCAGATTCGTAGACATGCTGTCACGAACTTCGGCTTCGCTTGCAAAGTCATTACGCAGGGAAACGGGAATGTCACCGATGTAGAACAGTCTGCCGCTCTCATATGCGCTCTTGATCTCTTCATCAGTCATGGAGCAGTCAACAATGATCTTGTAGGGAGTTACCGTCTTCTTGATGGAATCCTTTTCACGGTCACGGTAGTAGTAAGCATTGCGTTCCAGGGTAAAGCTGGTCTGCGTGTATTCCGGGAAACTGCGGGTTTCCGTGCAAATAACGCCCTTTACGGTTTCCTTGCCGTTTGCATCCTTGGTTCTGACCTCTTCCAGAAACCCGGTGTGATCGTACATAACGCCGCTCTTGGTTTCGGAAATCGTGGTTCTGCCCAACTTGAACGGACCGCTGCACACCATCGTAACGGCTTTCTTTGCCCACTCATCGCCCTTTCCGGTGATGTTCTCACGCAGGGGAGCAAGCGCAACGCTTGTCAGATTCAAAAGGAACTGGCTGTAATCAATCTTTCCTTCAAATTCGATAGAGAGCAACTGAGTACCCTCGGCATAAATGCCAAGGTCGTCAATGGAACGGTCGCCGGCTTTGACATCACGTGCATTCTTGATGTCATACAGAAGGGGAGCGGCTGCGGAGGAGGATTCGGGATCGAGAACGCGCTTCCATGCATAGACAACATCGTCAGCAGAAATCTGTGTACCGTCGGACCAGCAGGTGTCTTTGATGTTGATGTACATTTTGTATTCGTTTGCGTTCGCGTCTTCCTTGACGGAATAGCCGGAGGCAAGCGAGTTGACCACCTTGCCGTTTTCGTCCAGCTTGAACAGGGTGTCAAACAACAGAGAAACAACGTTGATAGCGGACTCGTTATTATAAGCATACATGGGGTCAAGATCATACAGATCCTGCGTCAGGTACATGGTCAGGCACTGACCTTTGTCTTCATTTTCATCATAGGTTGCACAACCCGCCATACAACCGACAATGGTCAGAAGGCAGAGCAGAACAGCAATGATTCGCTTTGTCATAGTTGGAATTTCCTCCTCGTGCAGTGAAAATCGGGGTAAACCGCCCCGTGGACATTTATAACACCTTACATTATAGCACGAAACGCACTATTTCGCAAGAATTGTTTTCGGAAAAAATCACTTTCGGATAAGTGCACAATCACATGGTTGTAAAACTGTGCAAATCCGCCAGTAAAAATGTGTCTCAAATCAATCACCTTACTTTATTATAACTTTTTCGAGCAGAAAATACAAGAGATCGCATGGGCAGTTCGTATCATTTTTGTAAACAATTTGTGACACAGGATAAGTACATGCCGGCGGCACATATAGATGGTACGAAAGCGGCGCAAAGCCGGGCAAGGGAGGAACTGCATATGAAGAAGAAAAAATTGACCGCAGGTGAGCGGGCATTGCAGAGGGAGAGCGAAAGAAAATGTCTGCCGGAGGCAGCCGGCACGGGAACCGGTGCGCGCAGGCGGCGCAAACCGGAGCGTCTGATGCTGTGGATCGCAATTGCAATATTGATTGTCGGAATTACCATTCCGACCATTTCCGGCGCGGTGGTACGGGGCGGAGGGGAAAACGAACAGCAAACACAGCCGGCAGGCGGTCCATTTGAACGTGTGATAGAAAACATATGCCGCCTTGCGTTGGGGGATACGGATACTTCCGGAACTGAGGAGGACACATCCCTGCGGGATTCCGGAGCGGATACGGAATCATCCACAGAGACCGATGCCGAAACGGACATCAAAAAAACACCGGCGGACTCCGAGGCGGAGACGGTCGGCGGCAGAACGGAAACGGACAAAACGGATTCCCCGGAGACAAAATCGGAGGAGCGCACGGAACCGTCCGAAAAAACGGAGGACGAGGTGCTGGTACTGATTCTGCATACGCACACAACAGAGGCATACCGCGACGGTGCGGATCCCGGCATGCCGGGACGGTCGCTTGACAGTGCGCAGAATATGCTGGCAGTCGGTCAGGCATTGGAAGATGCGTTGGCGGCACACGGCATCGGAGCGGTGCAATGTACGGCGGTTTTTGATTATCCCTCGGTCATCGGTGCATATGACCGCGCTTACGGTGAGGCGGACCAGATGCTTGCACGCTATCCGAGCATCAGATACATTGTGGACCTGCACCGTATGGACGACGGCGGATGTGCGGCTGCACAGACAATGGCAGACGGAAAAACGGTTGCGCAGATCCGGCTGCTTGCCGGAAAAAGCCGCGGGATGGTTTATGGATTGGCAGAAGCAAAGGCGCTGTCTGCACTGCTTTGCGGCAGAAACACGGCGCTGTGTCTGCCGGTACGGATTGCGGAGAGCGCCATGGGGCATGACAGGGCAGGTGCTTTGGGAATAACGGTGATTACGGCAGAGTGCGGCAATACAAACAACACGCTGGAAGAGGCAAAACGCGCCGCGACATATCTGGGAGATGCCTTGGCAGACTATCTGCGCACAACGCCCTGACCTTCATCGCAACAGCAGAAATTCGATCCCGCCGATCACTGCGCACAGGAGCAAACAGGGCACGGCGGCGATCATACCCGCCTGCAGGGCACCGATCAGCAAAAGGGCGCCGACCGCGCAGAGCGTACAGGCGCAGCCGCGGAAAATGCGGGAGCTGACCAACGCGAGCAGCATGGCAAGCATGGAGGCAACCGCGCCGGAAACGGAAGACGAGGACCGGGCGCCGGTGTGTTCGCTTGCGGTATCAACGGCAGTATAGTGATAAGAGGGGTTCATGAGGATTCTCCTTTGATCTTGAAAATGGCATTCAATTCTGAATTCGGAATGATTATTTGAAAATCGACAAAATGCGATCAATTATTTGACGCAAAAATGCCGTTTCCGGAATGTTCTGGCTGCATTATAGCACGACATTGTCGACTTGTCAATAGCAAATGTGAAAAAAGTTCCGAAAAAAGAAAAATATTTTCCAAACCCCTTTACAAAAGGCGACAAGTGTGCTAAAATATATCCATAACAGGAACATTGGAGGGCGTTATGGATAACGGCTATATTGAACGCATCAAAAAATGCAAGAGTGAGCAGAAGATCAATAACGAGATGCTTTCCGCGATGACGGGGATTCCGTTTGGAACACTTTCCAAGATATTGGCAGGAATTTCGGATTCTCCGCGGTTGTCCAACATGATGGCAATCTGTGACGCGTTGGGAGTTTCGTTACAATATATCATGACCGGTGAACCGGAGAATCACTGCAACTACTTATTGGAAGAGGATGAGATCGCCCTGATGGAGCGGTACCGTTCCCTGGACGGATACGGCAGGCGTATGATCGGGACGGTATTGGAGCAGGAGTGCCGGCGGGTGCAGGAACAGGTGGCAGTATTCAGTGCTGCGTCAGACAAAAAGCGCACAAAGAAGTCGCTTCCGGCATCTGCGCAACCCGCCGGGGAAAAAAGCGCAAAAGTGCTTCCCACGGTTGGTGCCCCCGTCCGCAGACGGGAGCTGCGCCTTTATGATCTGCCGGTTTCCGCCGGTACCGGAAACCTGCTCTCGGAAACCTCTTCGGTGCCGATTTCGGTTCCTTATGACCAGAGAACCGCGCAGGCTGATTTTGCATTGCGTGTCAGCGGTAACAGCATGGAGCCCCGTTATCACAACGGCGACGTTCTGCTGGTGGTGTCGGGCGCGGATGTGGCGCAGGGTGAGTTGGGAATTTACCTGCTGGACGGCGATGTGTTTTTCAAAGAGTTCGGCGGCGACTGCCTGATTTCGCTCAATTCCGCATATAAACCGATCCGGCTTTCCGACTATGAATCGGTTCGGTGCCTGGGGAAGGTCGTCGGAAAACTGCGTCAGGTGCAGGTTGACAAGGAGGCAGACAAATGAAACTGCGGGAAGAAACTTTGGAATCCATCTATCTGTATCGCGGCAGAATTCTGAATCTGCGGCGCGACCGGGTGCGGCTGCCGGACGGCGGTGAATCCGAACGGGAAATCGTGGAGCACAACGGCGGCGTTTGCGTTGCGGCTTTGAACGAGAAGGGCGAGCTGTATTTTGTCCGCCAGTATCGCCGTCCTTACGATGAGGTGGTATTGGAACTGCCGGCAGGAAAATTGGAAAAGGGGGAGGATCCCCTGAATGCCGGTATACGTGAACTGGAGGAAGAGGCAGGTGTTGTTGCGGATCATATCCGTCCGATGGGCAGGCTTTACCCGTCTCCCGGTTATTGCGGCGAGGTGATCTGGCTCTACCTTGCCACAGGACTCTCATCGACAAAACAGCATCTGGACGCGGATGAATTCCTGGAGGTTGAAAAAATACCGCTGAACCGTGCAGTGGCGCTTGTGATGGAGGGTGCCGTGCCCGATGCCAAGACCCAGGTGCTGATTATGAAGACCGCGCATCTGGTTGCGACGGGAGAAATCTGAAAAAAAGAATTTTTATGGTTTCCCGCGTCATTCCGATGGCGCAACGGTGCGGGGAAGTTCCATATTTCGGAAAAAACAGGAAAAGCGTTCACAGGTTGGCAATGCCTCCGTGTGAACGCTTTTTGTTTGATGGATTACTGTAACATGACCTTTTGTTTTTCGATGACAAATTTGCAAAACAGGATCGCGGCAACCATCAGAACGAGCGAGATCGCCGAGAGCACCTGCTGCCCGTATACTGGGATACCGAACAGGGTGTTTCCGTTTTGCTGAATATGAGAGAGCAATCTGCCCGCCAGGACCGAGGCGCCGAAGCCGCAAAGACCGGAGATACTGCTTTTGATGGCGGTTGCCTGGACAAAATAGCGGCTGTCCACGTAGCTGTAGGAAATGTTGAGCAGATTCTGGCTGGTTCCTGCACCACTGATGCCGTACAGAACGGTGAACACAATGATCAGAAACCGGGTATCCGGCGTTGCAAAGATATTGGCGGCAAAGGCGATTGCCGCGACGACAAAGCCGAGGCGCAATCCTTTGGCGTATGTAAATTTATCAGAGAAATATCCGAACGGGCGTGAAAGCGCAAAGCGCATCAGGTTTGCCGCGGCATTGATAACCTGTACAATGGCAACCGGGTAGAGAAAGTTTTTATAGGTTCCGAGAAATCCGACCGTTGTGTAACAGGCGGCTTGAAACAGCGATGCGAGAATGACGGTATTGACAAAACAACGGTTGCCGAGCGTTTCGTGCAGAACCGTGCGCAACGGAATGCGGGTACGTGTCTGCTCTTTTGGAACCACTTCCTTACGGATCAGCAAAAGACAGACCAGATCGCACAGACAGAAAACAAAGATGGAGATTCCCGCAAACAAAAACCATCCCTCGGTATTTCCTGCGTCCGTGAACATTCCCATGATATACCCTGCGGCAACGGTTACAACAATGCCGCTGAGCAGGGAAATCATTTCCTTGACCGAGGAAAACACGCCGCGTTTACGGGGATCCACAAAGGAATTTCCCCATTTATAGATCATCGCGGTTACGAAATAATTGCCGAAATAGGCGCAGAGAATGCAGATCACGCACACGGTGCCTTTGTATGCCGACGGAATCGGCAGAAAAGGGATCAGATAGAGTGCGCCGAAGAGCAGTTGTCCCGCCATATGAAAAAGAATGGCAAAACGTTTTTTGTTGACAATATGTTCGACAACAAAAATGGAGAGCAGTTCAAACAGAAACGCCAGAGAAATGAGCGATGACAGCACGCCGATGGTCGATTCCGAAAGCCCGATATGGGTCAGCAGCAGTGCCAGAAACGAGTCCGTTACCAAGAGAGAAACAAAATATTCAAACGCACATTCCAGGTGATACGCTCCGCGCGAGCGCCTGTAGTCCTTTGCAGCGAAAACCGAGAAATCCGTAACCTGTACCTCACAATCCATAGAATACGGCAAGCATTGTACCATACGGACAGCAATTTGTCAAGTCGGATTTTTGATTCCGATGCTTTTTGGCTCTCCGTTTGTACCCTGCCTGCCGCTTGCTTTGCGTTTGCAAAAATTTATTCCGGTTTTGTTTCCAGTGTGAGTGGGTAATCGCCCAGGTGGTTGACGCGGAATCCGTTCTTCTTGTATTCCTCGTAGTCGAATGCCTCCAGCTCGTCAATGGCAAGCTTGTGGAATTCGTAAAAATTGTGCCACCATTCGTAACCGCTGCCCAGGGAAGCGCCGAGGTACGCATCGGCGATGTCACAGCCCATCGCGGGAGCGACATAAAATGCCCCCATAGCAAGAACATTGACGCCGTTGCCCGTAATCGCACGCAGTGCGGCGGGAACACTCTCCACTACGCCGGCGTGAACGTGCGGGCATTTGCTTGCGGCAATGTGAATTCCCATGCCCGTGCCGCAAAAGGCAAGCGCACGTTCAAATTCGCCTTCCGCAATCTTTGCACCCAGACGGAGTCCGACCCGGTGGAACATATTCTCGGTGTCATTGTCATTCGGGTCGGTTACGCCGACATCCGTGATTTTCCAACCTTTTTCCTTCAGATGAGCGACCACTGCTTCTTTGAGTGGATAGCCGGCAAAATCAGCGCCGACAACCAGATATTTGTCCTTGATGGTTTTCATATGGGTTCTCCTTTTTGATTTATTGATTTGACGGGACTTCTTACCTGCTTATTATAACCCAACTTTTCCGTGTTGTCAATCGTTATGCCGAAAAATATGCGGAGTACGAATCTCGGCTATGGCGGCGGGAAAACTGTTGACAAAACAACATTTTTCCTGTATAATGGAGGCGCTTAAGCGACAGGAAAGGCGGTAAAATCGGATGGTCAGACAGATTGTGCGCGATCCGGTATTTCTTGGAATGAAATCCGAGCCGGCAACGGCGGCAGACCTTTGGGTTGCGGAGGATCTTCTGGATACGCTGCGGGCACATGCGGACGGATGTGCGGGAATGGCAGCAAACATGATCGGTGTGCGCAAGGCGGTCATTGCATTTTTTGACGGCGGAAAGCCGCGCGTCATGCTGAATCCGCGTATTCTCAGGCGGAGCGGGGAATTTGAGGCTGAAGAAGAGTGTCTTTCACTGGACGGCGTGCGTCGTGTGACGCGTTACAGTGTCATCAAGGTCGCCTGGGAGAATCTGCAGATGGAGCAGTGTGCTCAGCGTTTTATCGGGTTTACGGCACAGGTCATTCAGCACGAAGTAGACCATTGCAACGGGATTGTGATCTGAATTACTAAAGGAGAAAAAAGAAAAAAGATGAAGAAAGAAAAAAAGTCGCGGATAACCCGCGAAGAAAAGAAAGAACTTGTCGAGCAAACGCTCAAAAAGAATCCGTATGTTCGTCTGGTGGATCAGATCCGGCAGAATAAAGTGGCATTTGTCGTCTACTGTGTGATGCGTGTCATTGTGATCGGGGTCATTATCCGGTGTGCGGTACAGCACCGCTGGGAGAGTGTGTTTGTCGGCGTACTTGCATTGATTCTGTTTTTGCTCCCGCCGCTGGTGGAGCGGACCTTCCATCTGACACTGCCGACCACACTGGAAGTGTTGGTATTTGCTTTTGTGTTCTGCGCGGAAATTCTGGGGGAAATCGAATGCTATTACATGCGGTTTGCGTTCTGGGACACCATGCTGCATACGGTCAACGGCTTTATGTTTGCCGCATTCGGCTTTTGCCTGGTGGATATTTTCAACCGCAATAAGCGGTTCCGGTTTGAGCTTTCCCCGATTTTCCTTTCCATTGTGGCGTTCTGTTTTTCCATGACAATCGGTATTCTCTGGGAATTCTTTGAATTTTCCGGCGACGCACTGCTGGCAACCGATATGCAGAAGGATTTCATCATCCGGCAGGTTTCGACCGTGGCGCTGGACGCAACCAACTCCAATACGCCCGTTGTGATACGGGATATTGTGTCTACACAGATTCAGACGGCAAACGGGCAGGTGATTACCATTGAGGGTGGATACCTGGATATCGGCTTGATCGACACTATGAAAGATTTGTTTGTCAACTTTATCGGTGCCATCGTATTCAGTGTGATCGGATATTTTTATGTCCGTCACAAAGGAAAGGGCAAGATTGCAAATCAGTTTATCCCGGTTGTGCATCCTGCGGGTGACAATCCTCCGACGGACAAGGAGAAGGCGGACAAAGAGAACGCAGAAGGAGAAAATACAGGAAAGAATCAGGGGAACGCGGAATGAGCACATGTATGCTCTGTCCGCGCCATTGCCCGGTGGACCGTGCGGCGGGACAGACCGGTTATTGCGGCTCTGGAGCGCAGGCACGCGTCTGCCGGA
>FR890396.1 GCA_000433415.1 Clostridium sp. CAG:448 | reverse complement strand
GCGCGGCTGGAGAGCAGCGTCACGCCCACTGCGCTGATCAGAAACGCGGAGCTGGGGTTGTTGGAAAAGGTGAGCAGATGCTCCACCTCCCGGCGGGAAAGCAGTCCTTTGTCATACATGGAAACCGCCGTGCGCGCGCCGACCGGGAAGCCGCACACCGACCCCAAAAACAAAGAACAGCTCCCCGCGCCGGAAATGCCGAACAGCCGCTTCATGGGACCGGAGAAGATGTGCCCTGCCACCTCCCCCGCGCCGCACAGAATCAGAAGCTCCGAAAGCACCATGAAGGGAAACAGGGAGGGAATGACCGTGCGGACGCAGAGCAAAAGCCCGCTCCTGACCGCGTCCGCCGCCTCCTCGGGGCGGAAGAGCAACAGCAGGATGCAGGCAAGGCTGAGCGCCAGAAAGATTCTGACCGACCGTGCGCGTTTCATGGGCATCTCTCCTTCCGTTTCGCATTTTCCGTGCCGCCGCACCATATATTAAGATATCACCCCGTCATTCCGCCGGTGCAGTTTGCGCCGTCGCGGATTGCGCGGTGATGTCTTAAAAGTGCGAAACCGTACCGGCGCGGCGGGCAATCCCCCTGCCCGTGCGGACGGCGGGTACTACCAAATATAGAGATGCGGGAGGGCGGATATGCGCGGAAAAGAGAATCGGAACAAGCAGGGGCGTGTCCCTTTTTCCGAACGGGTGTCGGAATGGGTCGGACGTGCGGCAGGCGGGCAGGACGGACGGGGGATGCTGGAGATGCGCAGCCGCGGGGAGGTCATGATTCACGACTGCAGGCGCATTCTGCTGTATACGCCGGAGAAAATCTGCCTTCTGCGCGGCAGAGAGACGCTTGCGGTGTGCGGAGAGGGGCTTTACTGCCTGTCCTATTTCGGGGGCACGGTACTGGTGCGCGGGAAAATCCGCGCGCTCTTTCTGGAAGGAGGCGAAGAGGCATGAATCCTGCCTGTCGGATTTTGGGATACCGGCGCTACCGGATTGCGGCGCAGGACGCGACGGCGGTGTTGGAGCTGTGCCGGG
>FR890395.1 GCA_000433415.1 Clostridium sp. CAG:448 | reverse complement strand
ACATAATAAGTATGATAGTCCTCAACCTCAAAGTTATAGACCGTTACAGGTGTTTCAAGAAGTTCATGCTGCACCTGCTCGATGATCACATATTCGCCATTGAGAAGTTGAATCCTGTCCCCGGCACGGAGGTCTATTGCGTCAGTCCAACCCTTTTGTGGTACCCAGAACGGGTGTGTTGGTGTCGCGGTGATCTCTTCGCCGTTTACAGTAATATGTACAAGTTCGCTACTCTCACGGACAAAACTATTTACAACCTCTTTGAGTTCTGTCTCACCGGTCGTATCGTCCGTTGCTCAAACAAGATCGCCTGGTTTGATTTCAGCAATTTTCCATGTTGAGGGTGTCGCAAATGGACGGCACCCTCTTTAGGCTGGTTTAACAGGTTCTCTATGCTTTTTACTTTTCACGACCTGCTATTACTTAGGCTTTGTAGAATTTTCAGTAATTACATAGGAGTTAGTACCCGGATAACAACTACCGTACATGGTGAATCGTTTGCCTTATTTACTGATGTTCCCACTCCAAATTATGTCATTATACCCACTCAATTTTCTCCAAGTCCTCACTTATCATGCGAGAACTCATTTTGTGTGAATCAGAATATGCAATAAACATGTCCAAATGATCGGTAGGCATCACGGCCAATGATAAATCCTCCGTTGCAAAAACCGGGAATGCACGATACTCCAATGACATAACAAATATCTCACGCAACACATCTTTATTATTTGTTTGCATTACATATTGCCCCTCACCGAGTTTGTCAGAATCAAACAGATTTCCCGGTTGCCAGTTCCCTTCATAAGATGATACATATACACTTGTCTCCGGGCTATAATTCAACAAGATGAGTAATTCTTCCCACAAAATCTCCGAATTTGAATTGAAAATTTGTCGATCAGTCGCTTCCATTTTTAGATGATAGCGTTCAGTTGAAACTTGCTCTTTGAATCTGATTATGCATCCTTTTTCCACAAAAGTATATCCCTGTAAATCAAGCAATCCATGTAGTAGATCCCCCGATGAAATACTTAAATATCGTGTCATAAATACATCCTATCGTTTGTTCTTATTTTTGGGGCCATCTGGCCATATTTGGTTCCCGAAAAAGTCCACCTCCCTGATTTTTTCACCCTTGCTGTTACTAACATCATAATGATCTTTATGGAGCCTGTCTACTTTCCACAAATTTCCATCTCTGCCTTTATATCCTTGGCCTCCACGCATTTTTGTGAATTGATCTGGATTGGATTTTGGAGTCGCTTGCTTACCACAATTTGCATTATGCACCAATATAGCACTACCAGAAACATAATACGTGTGATAATCCTCAACCTCAAAGTTATAGGCCGTTACAGGTGTTTCAAGAAGTTCATGCTGCACCTGCTCGATGATCACATATTCGCCATTGAGAAGTTGAATCCTGTCCCCGGCACGGAGGTCTATTGCGTCAGTCCAACCCTTTTGTGGTACCCAGAACGGGTGTGTTGGTGTCGCGGTGATCTCTTCGCCGTTTACAGTAATATGTACAAGTTCGCTACTCTCACGGACAAAACTATTTACAACCTCTTTGAGTTCTGTTTCCCCTGTATCCGGATCTGTTGCATACACCAACATGCCAGCCGTTATCTGTTCAATGGGCAAACTGCCGTTTTCGGTTGCAATCAGTGTCCCGGCGACAAAACAGGTAGCTGTCCCATCGCAAGGACTGCTTGTCGCTGAACCGGATGACTTGTTCGGGTGGGAGTTCTGCAGCCCGGCTAACAGACAACCGTAACCAACCCCGACTATTCCACTCAAGATGGTCGAGCCAACAGTCCTCCAGTTCCCGTTGTCCATAAATTCTTCTACGGAAGAGGAATTGACAGCTGCATCCATAGCCGCAGCGCCGAAAGCCACCGACGAGAAACGGAAACGGACAATTTCACTTTGCTCAAAATTGTCCCCCTCTTTGTGGGAGTAACAGTCGAAGGGAGAGAAGTCCCCCCAACTGTTTCCTCACATAAAGGCAAAAATGCAAATCTCCATTTTGAATATTCACAGAATGTTTACATGTTGCAAGCTGCCTGCCACGTACCAGCAAGCATTGCCTTTAGTCGCCCAAACGCAGACTTGTTGGGACAGTCCCAAACCCTTACTCAATTATAAAAGCATCCGTTGAAGCGTTAATAAATTATCTTCCCAAATTTCATCATTGCAATCCTTTGCCTTTTGAATGCAAATGCTTATTGCGCTAAGAACAGAATTCTTGTCCGAGTAATTTTTTAACCTGTCTAGGATACAAAAAGCCCCCGGCCAATTCATATCTTGCAGCCATTCTAACACTTTAGGTAAATGAGGTTTAATTTCTTTGTCGCTTCTTTCTGAAATGATAACAGCACAATTTTCCCATACGTTTTTATTGTACTTCGGTGTTAACGGTTGTATAAATGGAATAATTGTTTCTATATTTCTTGCTAGAGATATTCCTTCGGCTTGAATTTCAGAGGACATATGCCAATCGAGCATATCCATAATTTCTGTAATATCTGCCATGCTTAATATCCTCCATCCCATTTAATGACAACCGATTTAACAACTTGTGTCCAAATTGAACTGGAACCTGCATTTATCCAGGCTTCTATTGGTGCGCCTACTGGTCGTACACTTACGTGGGTAGGTCCATCTTGAACAGCATAAACCACACCCGTTGCATTAAGTGCCTCAATTGTTGTCATTGCTGCACCAGGCATCGGAACAGTAGAGAATGATAAGCCTGTATATTTGTCTTTGGCTTTCGGTGTTAGATTTCCTGGATTTGTTTCTCCATATCTGTAAATTACTGTGGGCGGAGGTGCAGGTATTGCTTCAGCTTTTTCTTCTATTTTGGGAATAGAAGCAGCTGGAGCTTGCGCCGCTTGATATATACCATATCCTATAGCACCTACAGTAAGTAATGCAGCACCCACTACTGCAACCATATCTCCGAAAGGAAGTGGTCCATCAGCTACAGCCGCTCCACCACACCCAGCGTAAGCGGGAGACATAACTCCCATGGCTTTTCCAATTTCGGCAACGGCTGTTTTGGCAAACTCCCAAATTTCAATCCAAAATTGTCCTGTGTGGTCAACTCTGTTTATAGGGTTGTTTCCACAGTAAGCAAACATATTGTTCCCAAGGACACCTTGCCCCGTTGAAACATAACCATCTGCGTTAATCCACCGCCCAACCGAGGGATCATAGTAACGGCTGGACACGTAGTAGAAACCAGTTTCGATATCGTGGTAATATCCTCTGTACTTGAACGGATTATAGACCGCATACAGGTTGGTCGCAAGACTGTTGACCCATGTCAGGGTAACGTTGCCCCAGGCATCGTAGGTATAGGTGCAGACCTTTACGCCGTCTTCATTGTATACCGCAACGATGTCCCCCTGCAGGTTTCGCTCAAACCAGAAGGTATAGAACTTGCTCGCGGACATACTTTCTGTGCGGTACTGTATGCCGATCGGAGCACCGTCAGCGTCGTAGAGATAAACGCAAAGGAGCTAAACGTTTTTATTTTTATAAATACTAAGCTCTCTTAGATTGTGTCCACAATATTGTTTAATCATTTTTGTTTCAAAAGTTTCATCGAATTGTTTCCATGAAACCACTAGGATATTAAATTTTGAATGGGGGATAAATTCATTTTGTGGACGAACAGCATTTGCAAAATTACCTACATAAATCAAGTTTGTGGGAATGACTTTTTTTGAAGTATTAAGCAATGTTGCTCTATACTCCGGCAAAAATCCGTACTCATCAACTTGGTAATTGATTTTGGCCTTTTCAGCAAGATCTTCTTGCGGACGTCTCATATCAATTGGAAAAAAACGTTCTTCATATTTTGCGAACGATGTTTGAACATACTCCAGTTGGTTATACTCTTCAATATTTGAAGGGAGTTTTGCGTCATGGGTAATTTTTACATATACAATTGGCACAATATGCCCCGGATGCCATGTGGTTTCATCTACTTTTTGTATTAAAAAATACCGTCCATAAAGTCCTTTTTCATTGGCCAAATTACTTTCCAATTGATAGGCAAATACATCTCCAAGCTTCCATTGACAAATATAAACTCTTTTTTTTATCGGCTTTTTTACAGGAGGTTGAGGAGAGAGTAATTTCGCCTGCAGATCATCTAAAACTTTTTTTCTCTGTATATCGGTTGACGTTTCCGCTTTTTTACAATTAAATGTACAGCTATCTTTGTTAATCCAGTAAAGAGCCTTTTCTTTAACAACGGGTAAGAGTACACCAAAATTCCATTGTGTATCTGCCAACGCCAACCAAAATAAAGGTTCTTCATCAGGGTCCCCCATTATATTTTTATAATCTTCTATCAATTCGTCAGTGATCTGTTGGATAGCTTTCCCGGCATTAAATAATTTTTCAAATTCATCTTTAATGTCTAATGCCATATCATTTTGATATAATTTAAATCCCCAGGTTCCCATCTTTTGTAACCTCCAAACTAATTTCCTGTCCAATACAATATCTCGTTGGTCATTTGATTCCATCCGTAATCTAAAACACCTAAAGCCAACTTCTTAAATGTACCCCAATATTTTGGCGACACACTGTTGATTTGATTGTTCATTTTATTTGCAGTATTTATTGTGTGGTAATATGCCATTCCCGCTTGTTCTAGGGCTCGGGCTTCCGGCAAGTTCAATCCCGAAGCAATTACTTCCATCTGTAATCCTGCACGGACCGGATTTGCACCGTGCACTGCTTTGCGCCTATCCACATTATTAGTACGCCCCACATATTGTACCACTCCAGCATCATCCTTTAGGACATATACTGAGTTATCTCGTTTTGCAGTTTTCTCTGTTGCTTTTTCCGCAACAGTTGATGCTATAGCTCCTAGCGTTGAAGCGCTTGCAACAACCATTGCGCCAGCTGCTATGCCTGTTGCAGTAGCAGCTGTCCCAGCGGATACACCTCCAATTATGCCGCCGCCTGCAACTGCCAAAGCAGGGGCAGTTGCCCCACAAGTCGCTACAGTTACTGCCACAGCCGCCACAGAAACTGCAACGACCGCAACTACTGTAAAAATCGTACTTAACTTTGGCCAATTACCAATCGGATCAGACATACTCACAGGATTATTAAAACAATAGACAAACATATTGGTGCCATGAATATTTCCAATTTGTCCAATGGC
>FR890394.1 GCA_000433415.1 Clostridium sp. CAG:448 | reverse complement strand
GTCTGCCACTGTCCGGTATGTGCGTCCGGCAGAAAATACAGTCTGCCGACGGCAAATCCCTTGCCGATTCCGGTGCCGCGGTACTGCGCACCTTCCGGTTCCTTTTTGATTTCCCTGGTTCCGATCATGCAAAAATCCCGCCTTTCTTACAAATCTTACAAATGTGCCCGGCAGAATCCGAGAATGCCCTCCGCCGCCGCTTCCTCGTCTTCCCCGCACACCTCAAATGCAAGCACGCCGTCCTTACGCGCTCCCAGACTCATGACCGACAGAATGCGCTTTGCGTCCGCTTCCTTTTCGCCGAACCGGATTCTGACCTGTGAGCGATAGCCTTTTGCACAATTGACAAGCATTCCCGCAGGACGCGCGTGAATGCCGTTTTCATCCGTTACCGTATACTCAAATCTGACCATTGTATGCTCCTTTTTGCCTGCCGCCCCGTCCGGCTCCGCGGATTGCCCCGAAAAAAACGCAAACGCGGCGCAGTGTTTCTCACATAGTTTATCCCTCTCCTTTTTCTTTATGCAAAAACAAAAAAATCCGCGCACACGAAAAAACCCTTCCGTTCACCGAAAGGGTTTCTCCGTATCTATACGCACAGGCAGCGTGGCTGCCGGTTTCTTCCATAGCAGATTTATGTCATCTATGTATAAAATCCCGACGAATGGGGACTGCGGGTATAAATATCGCTTTTTGTTTGCTTTACTTTGCGTAATCAACCGCGCGGCTTTCGCGGATGACGTTGATCTTGATCTGACCGGGGTAACGCACCTCGTTCTGAATCTTTTCCGCCATCTCTCTTGCCACCAGCTTCATACCTTCGTCATTGATCTCTTCCGGCTTGACCATCACGCGGATTTCACGACCCGCCTGAATGGCATATGCCTTGTCGATTCCCGGAAAGCTCTTTGCGATCTCTTCCAGTTTTTCAAGACGTTTGATGTAGTTTTCCATGTCCTCGCGACGTGCGCCGGGTCTGGCTGCCGAAATGGCATCCGCCGCCTGCACCAGCACGGCAACGATGGTCTGCGGTTCCACATCATTGTGATGCGCTTCAATCGCGTGGATCACCTCACGGCTCTCCTTATACTTCTTTGCGGCATTGACACCGATCTCCACGTGGGAACCCTCCACATCGTGCGGAACGGCTTTTCCGATGTCGTGCAGAAGTCCCGCACGCTTGGCAACGGTGGAGTCCACCCCCAGCTCGTCCGCCATAATGCCCGCAAGGAACGCGACTTCAATGGAATGTTTGAGTACGTTCTGTCCGTAACTGGTTCTGTAGCGCAATCTGCCCAACAGCTTGACCAATTCCGGATGAATGCCGTGAATACCGACCTCAAAGGTTGCACGTTCGCCTGCCTGCTTGATGGCATTGTCCACTTCCCTTTGTGCCTTCTCCACTGTTTCTTCGATTCTTGTCGGATGAATCCGTCCGTCGGAAATCAGCTTCTCCAGTGCAATCCGGGCAACCTCGCGTCTGACCGGATCAAATCCGGAGATCGTGATGGTTTCCGGCGTGTCATCAATGATCAGCTCCACACCCGTCAGCGTTTCCAGCTTCTGAATGTTTCTGCCTTCCCGTCCGATGATACGTCCCTTCATCTCCTCGCTGGGCAACGCCACGGCAGAAACGGTGGTTTCCGCAACATGATCGGCAGCACAGCGCTGAATGGCAAGTGTAATGATCTCGCGCGCCTTGGTGTCCGCTTCTTCCTTGTACTGCGCTTCCAGTGCATCCAGACGCTGTGCAAGCTCATGCTTGACCTGCGACTCGACACGGCTGATCAGCTCTTCCTTGGCTTCTTCCGCGGTGATTCCCGAAATCTCCTCCAGCTTTGCCTGATGCTGATCCAGCACTTCCTGAATCTGCTCCCGCAACGTTTCGTTTTCTTTGATCTTGCGATCCAGAACCTCCGATTTACGGTCATACGCTTCCGACTTTTTATCCAGGGTTTCTTCCTTTTTGTTGACCCGGTTTTCCTGTCTGGAAATCTCGGCACGGCGCTCTTTCATCTCGTTCTCGAAATCCTTGCGCTGCTGCATGATCTCTTCCTTGGCATCGATCAGCGCTTCCTTTTTCAGGGATTCCGCTTTCTGACCGGCTTCGGTAACAATCCGCTCCGCTTCCGCCTCGGCAGAACCGATCTTGGCTTCGGCAAAGTGCTTACGCAGGTAATTTCCGATACAATATCCCGCAACGCCCGCAACTGCGACCCCTGCGATCACGATAATGACCCACACCCATGTGTCCATTCCAACACCTCCTTTTCCTTTTTTTATTTGCTTTTCAAAAATCATGATTGCAATAGCGAAAGAACCGCATATTACAATACCAGTTTATTATACATGAAAAATCCCCCAATGTCAAGGGGGATTTTCGTGATTTATGTAAAATGATACCGATGCCTGCCTTCCTGGCAGGATACGTACTCCTCAGTCCGGGTTTCTCTCCCCGAGAAGCACGTGGTATTTCTGATAAAAGCTTTCAAAATAACCGCCGTCCAGTGCGTCACGGATTTTCTGCATCAGCTCATTGTAGAAATACAGGTTGTGCACCACCGTCAGACGCATCCCGAGAATCTCTTTTGCCTTGATCAGATGGCGGATATAGGAACGGCTGTAGCGGCGGCAGGCGGGACACTGACAGCTCACCCCGATCGGACGTGCGTCCTCCCGGTACTTTTCGTTGAGGATGTTCATCTTCCCTTCCCAGGTAAAGACATTGCCGTGCCGCGCATTGCGCGAGGGCATCACGCAGTCAAAGAAATCCACGCCCAGGTGCGTTGCTTCCAGTATATTACACGGCGTGCCGACGCCCATCAGATACCGGGGCTTCTGCGCGGGCATGAACGGTTCCACCGCATCGATGATCCGGTACATCTCCTCGGTTTCCTCTCCCACGGCAAGACCGCCGATGGCATAGCCGTCCAGATCCAGTTCGGCAATCTGCTTCATATGGTCGATGCGCAGATCCTCATAGGTGCTTCCTTGGTTGATACCGAACAGAAGCTGGTGCGGATTGAGCGTCTCCGGCAGACTGTTCAGCCGTGCCATCTCCGCCTTACAGCGCGCAAGCCAGCGGGTTGTGCGGGCAATCGACTGCTTGACATAGTGGTATTCCGCCGGGTTTTCAATGCACTCGTCAAACGCCATGGCAATGGTCGACGCCAGATGCGACTGAATCCGCATACTCTCCTCCGGTCCCATAAAAATGCGCTTGCCGTCGATATGGGAGGCAAAATAGACCCCTTCTTCTTTGATCTTGCGCAAGGGCGCCAGGGAAAAGACCTGAAATCCGCCGGAATCGGTCAGCATGGGTCCCTTCCAGTCCATCATTTTGCGCAGTCCCCCCATGCGGTAGACCAAATCGTCACCGGGGCGCAGGTGCAGATGGTAGGTGTTGGAAAGCTCAACCTGGCAGTTCACTTCCTCCAGGTCCCTTGCCGACAAGCCGCCCTTGATGGCACCGCAGGTGCCCACATTCATGAACACCGGCGTCTGGATGTCGCCGTGCACCGTGTGCAGAATACCACGCCGCGCGCGTCCCTCTTTTTTCAAAACTTCAAACATTGTTTTTTCCTTTCCGGGCAGGCATCAGAACAGGATGCCGCCTTGTGATTGACGGGTCGGACCGCTCTTTTGCGATCAGGTTCGCTCAAACTTGCGATCCAGCTCCCGTTTTGTCATTTCCAGTGCCACCGGTCTGCCGTGGGGACAGAAGGTGATGTCGGGCAGGCGCATCAGCTGTGCGACGACCTGCTCGCCGTATTCGGGCGGATAGACCCTGCCCGCTTTGATTGCCGCCTTGCAGGACGCCTGATACAGCGCCTTTTCAAACAGCGTATCCTGTGTCAGCGCCGCATTGCCGGTGCCGTCCGCCAACTGTGCGGCAATGACGGTCAGAAGATCCGTGGCTTCCTCCGGTTCCAATCCGACCGGAATCGCACAAAGGCTGACCGAATTGCGCGCCGCTCCGAACGCAAACCCCAACGCCTCGATCTCGGCGCGGTAATCCTCCAGTGTCTGTACCTCGGCGGCGGTCATCATGACCTCCAGCGGGATCATCAGCGTCTGTCCGGTGCCGTCGTGCCGCTTGCGGCTGCGGTTGAGCCGCTCGAAGATAATTCTCTCGTGCGCGGCGTGCTTGTCAATCAGAAGCATCCGGTCGCCGATCTCCACCAAAAGATAGGCATTGAACACCTCGCCGACATACCGATAGTCCGTAACGGTTCCGGTTTCC
>FR890393.1 GCA_000433415.1 Clostridium sp. CAG:448 | reverse complement strand
TGTTGTTGTCGAACAGGTTCAGCATGAATTGCTTGAAAGTCCAGAGACAACATATAACTTCGAGGTTGAGGACTATCATACTTATCATGTCGGAGAGTCGTCTGTTTGGACCCACAACAAATGTGGTGCGGAACACGGGAACTCTTTGAGTACTAAAAAACCTGCTCAAGGTTATGTATTAAAAGAAAATGGAACTAACAGAGTCTTAAAGTTTGGGGAGACCACTCGAGGGAAGTATCGCTATTCAAACAATTATCTCCAAAAAAATAATGCATATATCGACTTTGTGAAAAAAGGAACTAAGGCAGAAATGCATACATGGCAGCACAATATGATAAAAAATTATTTCAGTCGACATGGCTCTCTTCCTCCACTTAATAAATCATTTTGGTGATTGTTATGAACACAAAACTTTTATTTTTCAGTGCCGAAGCACGGCATCCTGCTGGCAAGTATTTGATGAATTTAATCTATCCCATCGAAGTGGAATTCAACAAAAGGTTTCTCAACAAGTATTCGGGTGATAAACTTGACAACATTACAATCGTTTTTATCTGCACAGATGAAGAGATGCTTTCTGATGGATTCTACCAAGAAAGGCGCTACATTTCATGGAAAAACAAATACGCCGATATTCGTCTGATAATTCCATATTTGCAATTCATCAATGCGGATAATGACACTCGGAAAAAGATGATGTGGGATGTAATTGAACGCTCTCTGGATTATATTCGTAAACGGAAAGCCTTTGTAGGTATTGATGAATTAGAGAGAGACTTGCATACCGTGTATTGGTCGGTCTGATTTGATTGAGGATGCCGCTATAAGCGGCATCCTTGGAGAAGAAACAGTTCTCTGGAAATTGTACAGTTGCCCCAAATGAGATTGAGAAATGGGTTCATGTAAAGGTGAACG
>FR890392.1 GCA_000433415.1 Clostridium sp. CAG:448 | reverse complement strand
GCCAGTGCCGCCGCAATCAGACCCAGCAGAATCCCCGGTGTCTGCCTGCCCGACGCGCAGAGCAATCCGACCCCGAACGGATAGGTCTGAAACGGCAGCATGCGCTGTCCCGCCAAAAACGCAACCGCACCGAACACCGCGTTGATTCCCAGCAGATACATCCGCGCACGTCCCGTATCGACCGCTGTCCCCGTTTTTCCTTCGTTTTTTGCTTCTGTTTTTCCTTCCGCCTTTTCCTCTGCCCTTTTCTCTGTTTTCTCCTCCGGACTTTCCGCACGGTTCGCCGGATCCTTTTGTTGTTTTCTGTCCTTTTTTTCCATCATGTTCCCGTTTTCCCTCTGTTCTGTCCTTTTGCCGTCGAAACCGCACAGAGAACCGCACGCCGCGTATGCCGCTGCCCCTGTGTGCAAAGATTCATCGGTATTTCTATTATAATCGCACCCACACGAAAGATCTGTCGGAAAAGGGATGGACTTTCCGGGCGTTTGTGCACCCTTTGCCGCGCTTTTGTTCAGATGCGGGAGCCTTTCGTCGTCCGCACGGGCAGAACCGGTCGTACAAACGCGGAAAACCGGAAAAAGCGTCGCACGAAAATACATAAGACCCGGGCATCATCGGAATTACGCGGTAATACTCTTGACACCTGTCGGATCGCGTGCTACAATAAAAGCGGTTATTTATCACTTCCAACAGAAAGGAACGAAAGCTATGATACACACCACCGAATATTTTACAAAGCTTTACCCCTCCATCCCTCTGGTTTCCTATATCCACCAACCGTCAGAGGAACTGCGGATTGACCGGCGCCGCGCCGTGATCGTCTGCCCCGGCGGCGGTTATCAGTTCCTCTCGGACCGCGAGGCGGAACCGGTCGCCCTGCAATACTTTGCCGCGGGATTCAATGTTTTCATCCTGCGTTATGCCGTCGGTGCCGACGCCGTCGGCTATGCACCGCTGATCCAGTCCGCGCTGGCGGTCCGGTATGTGCGCGAAAACGCGGAACGCTTCCTGATCGACCCGGACTATGTGTTCATCGCCGGATTCTCCGCCGGCGGTCACCTGGCGGCGTCCTGCGGCACGCTTTGGAACATCGAGCCGGTCCGGACAGCTCTGGGCGCGGACGCCCCGGCGGGAATCGGCAAACCCACCGGAACCGTGCTCTGCTACCCGGTGCTGATCGCCGGCGTCCATTCCCACGCCGGCAGTATCAATACCCTCTGCGGCAAGGACAACCCGACAGCAGAAGAGCGCGACCGTTTTTCCCTGGAAAAGCATGTGGATGCCACCACCGCCCCGGCGTTTATCTGGCACACCTATGACGACGGCTGTGTCCCAGTCGAAAATTCCCTCCTTTACGCGCTGGCACTGCGGGAGCACGGCATCCCGTTTGAAATGCACATTTACCCGCACGGACCGCACGGGCTCGCGCTCTGCAACGAGGAAACATGGGTCGGCAACCCCGCCCTGGTCTCCCCCGCGGCAGCCAACTGGATGCGTGACTCCATCCGCTGGATCAAAGATTTTCAATAACGCAGAGAGAGAGAGAGAGCTACCCACCGTAAAGCGTACTAAGCGCACATCCCTGCCCCTATAAAGCGGCGCCCGCCCCCTCACGGGACAGGCACCCGCACGGAATGGCGTCCGCGTAAAGCGGACAAACCGCCCGCACCGATTGCACAGACCGTTCCGCGTCTGGCAGCTTCGCATAAAACACGTTTTGCAAACGGGGTTTCCCCTTCCCCTGCACGGCAAAAAATTCCGTTTGCCAAAAAATCGGAGGCGCACAAAACTTTTTTTCAAAAAGGACTTGACAAATCCGCAAAATCGTGTATAATGGTATCGTTGTCCGGAATGCGAGAGTGGCGGAACTGGCAGACGCGCACGTTTGAGGGGCGTGTGGTAACACCGTACGGGTTCAAGTCCCGTTTCTCGCACCACGGGGAGGCAATCGTCTCCCCGGAGAGAAAACGCGGGTATGGCGGAATTGGCAGACGCGCTAGATTCAGGTTCTAGTGGGGGCAACTTCGTGGAGGTTCAAGTCCTCTTACCCGCACCACCAAAAAACCTTGAAAACATTGAGTTTTCAAGGCTTTTTGCTTTTTATTTTCTGTTGTCACACGGCGGTCGGGGGGACGCACG
>FR890391.1 GCA_000433415.1 Clostridium sp. CAG:448 | reverse complement strand
TCGGAATCCGGACCTCCGGCTCCGATTTTCATGCCCCTGCCCATCTCGGCCGCGGCGGCATTCTGACGGAAACCGAAATCCACACCCCCCAGGCGCTTGCACGGACCCTGCGCCAGGGGACTTTTACATGCATCGAAACCCGATAAAAGAACCAAGATAAAGAAATCAAAAAGAAATCAAGATAAAGGAGTTATACGTATGAACAACCCGAAAATCAAAATGTATATCACAGATTACGGCACCATCACCGCCGAGCTTTACCCGGAGAAAGCACCCAAGACCGTGGAGAATTTTCTGTCCCTGATCGAAAATCACTTCTTCGACGGTCTGATTTTCCACCGCGTCATCCGCGGATTTATGATCCAGGGCGGCGGATTTTATCCGGATTTCAGCCACAAGGATGCACCCTCCATTCACGGCGAATTCATTGCCAACGGCTGTATGTTCAATGACCTGAAGCATACGCGCGGCACGCTGTCCATGGCGCGCACCAGCGATCCGGATTCCGCATCCTCGCAGTTCTTCATCATGCACGAGGACGCACCGCACCTGGATACGCAGTATGCCGCATTCGGCAGAGTGACCGAGGGCATAGAGGTTGTGGACAAGATCGCCGCAGTGCGCACCGGCAACCATCTGTACTTCTCCGATGTGCCCAAAACGCCGGTCGTGATTGCGCGCATGGAGCTTGTGCCGGAAGCATAATCCGGACAAAAAAGAAGGAGATGGGTAGATGGAACTGAAGGTAATGACGTTCAATCTGCGTGTGGACAACGCAGGGGACGGGAGAAATGCTTTTTCCAACCGCTTTTTGCGTGTCATCGAAACCGTCCTGCGGGAATCCCCCGCGATCGTCGGTTTTCAGGAGGTCACGGAGTCCATGGCGCAAAAGGTGCGAGAAGGGCTTTCCGGTTACACGGTTCTGGGATGCGGCAGAGAGCGGGACTGCCGCGGCGAATCCATGCTGCTCGCCTACAGAACGGACGCTTTTTCGCTCCTTTCGGTGGAGAATGTCTGGCTGTCGCTGACGCCGGATCTGCCGGGGAGCCGCTACGGACTGGATCAGAGCCCCTGCCCGCGGATGTTCACCGCAGTGCTGCTTCAGCCGCATGCCTGCGGGAAAAAACTGCTGTTTGTCAACACGCATCTGGATCATGTCGGGCAGACCGCACGCCTTCTCGGCGCGGCGCAGCTGATTCAGTACCTGCGCACGCATACGTCGGCAGACGGGCATTTTGTCCTGACAGGGGACTTCAATGCACAGCCGGACAGCCCGGAAATCCGTCTGTTTGCGGACATTGACGGCTTCCCCATCACCGACTGTACCGCCGCACTGCCGGGAACCTTCCATGATTTCGGACGGATTCCGGAAGAGAAGCGGGAACATATCGACTATATCTTCACGGACGGTGCATGCCGCGGCGCCTATGCGGTGCCGGATGACTGTCCGGACGGCGTTTACTACTCGGACCACCTTGCCGTCTGCGCAACGGTTGCCCTCTGATTCCCGAAAATCTGCCGCACGGATGCGGAATTCCGTGTGGCGGCAGTTTTCTTTTTTCGTCCGATATGCAGACGACAAATCCTCCTTTTTGTGTTATCATCTGACAGTGGAGAGGTCATACACTGTAAGGAAAGCGCCGACGGAATCCGCACCGCCTCTTTTGGTACCCGTTTTCCGTCGGCATTTCCCCGGAATCACAGAAGAACGGAGGAAAAAGGAATGAAGAAAGAGAGAAAAACGGCTTTGTCGGCGGATCCCGCGCGGCTCAAAGCGCATTTTGAACGTTGCCTGCAGGCGCAGTATGTACATACTGCCATGGGAGGCGACTATGCCATCGAGACAAGGGGAAATACCCTTTATCTGCTGTTTGAGTGGAGCGACGGGGGAGAGGACTGGATCAATAATCTGGATTTTCCCGCAACACCGTACCGGCGCATGGAACAGACCTGGTTCTGCCACCGCGGCTTTCTGCGCGTGTGGCGC
>FR890390.1 GCA_000433415.1 Clostridium sp. CAG:448 | reverse complement strand
ATTGGCAGATTTATTAACGCAGACTTTGTTGGATATCTTGGGATAGCTGGTAACATTACGGGCTTTAATCTCTTTTCATACTGTGGGAATAATTCTGTTATGGGTTATGATCCGCAGGGTGAATGGGACTGGGGTAAATTTATTAATGGAGCAAGCTTATTGGCTATTGGTGTAATTGCATGTGCCGCCGCAATTACAGTAGTAAGCGGTGGAGCTTGTGCCCCACTCTTAGTAGCAGCTACGGCAACATTTGTTGCCGGCGGTATGACGGTAATCAATGGTGCTTCTGAAATTGTAGAGTCATTTACAGATTATAATCCCGTGAGAGATAGTTTGTATAATGGCGATACAGAGTTTTATGAAACACAGCGTGATGTATTTGCAACTGCAGCAGAAGTCGGCACCATTTTATTAACATTAGGATCCGGTATGATGTGTTTCGTAGAAGGAACGCAGATTACAACAAGTACTGGCATGGTCAACATTGAAGACATAAACATTGGTACATTGGTACTGTCATCAGATTCTTATACCATGAATACCGATTATAAAGCAGTAATCGAAGTATATAAATCGGAGGCATACGACCTTGCTACGATTTACATTAATGGTGAAGAGGTGACAACAACACTCAATCATCCGTTTTGGACTGAAGAGTATGGGTGGGTTGGGGCTGAATACTTAACGCCGGACTGTACACTTGTTCTCTCATCTGGAGAAACGGCCCATATTGATCATATTGTTATCCAGCATTATAACAGTCCAGTATACGTATATAATTTTGAAGTTGAAGAATTTCATACATACTATGTAGGAAATTCCGGTGTGTTAGTACATAATAAGAATGCATGGGATCCGGAAGTGTCAGAAACAATCCAAAAGTTATTGGAAGGCACGGGGCAACTTCGCAATCTGAGGAACAATCCCAATTTTCATGGCGTTAATATTGAATATTTGTTACAACGAACACCAGCGGAGTTAGAACAACTGGCAAAGAGTGGAATAATAAGTAGCAAAACGCTAAAACAAATAAAAAAAGCATTCGAAGGGCGAGATTTGGGAACGAAAGGGAGGAAATGCTAATGGAAGATGGAATATCCATAAATATGTATTTTTGCAGAAGCGGTCAACATAAGCCTGATATCATTAAGTTTGATCCGAATGAGTATTTTGACCTTGAGGATGACACATCTCTAGATATTGATAGTGTTCCAAAATATCTCAACATGCTCGATTATTTAGAAGAAAAGGACAATGTGACCTATATTGCCGTTGTTATTACGAATAAAAATAACGGTAAGAAATTACATATAGAAACCAATTTCTTTAATGGACAGCAGAGCACTCTATCAATAAGGACAGAATACCATTACGATTTGATAACATATAAAGAGGTAATCACGGATGTTCTTCTACCTTCGGAGGAAAATAATGTGACGATACATGATGTGTGTCGGTTCTGCTTAAAAGATTGCTACTACAACTGTATTTATCATGGAATAATTAAAAAAGGATGTGATGGTACGGAAACGGAATACAGATTAATCTGATGTATATTCTTTGTGTTGCGAATACTTTTTCTCAAATTTTCCTCTTTTGATCGATGTAGGAGTCGGGGTGTCAGATGAATGGAGTGAAATGACAGCGGAGAGAAGGTTTGTACCTATACTTACGATGCATGTGGCAACTGCACTGCTACGCCAGTCAGCCGTATCGGAACCAATATTTATGCACAGTATAATCCCTTCCGTTACCGCGGGTACTATTACGATTCCGAACTCGGGATGTACTACTTGCAGAGTCGGTATTATGACCCGA
>FR890389.1 GCA_000433415.1 Clostridium sp. CAG:448 | reverse complement strand
CGGCGTGCCGGGGGATTGGGTGAAGGTCGCGTGCCGGAGCTGCAGATCATGGATTGCCCGTCCGACCAGCGCCGCGGGCAGGGAAAGGCGGTAGCGGTAATAGGGCTCCAGAAGGATGCACTGCGTGCTCATCAGTCCCTGGCGCACCGCGCGCAGCGTTGCCTCGCGGAAATCCCCGCCGTCCGTGTGCTTGGGGTGCGCCCTGCCGGAAAGCAGGGTGATTCTGACGTCGGTCAGCGGCGCGCCTGTCAGTACGCCGCGCAGCCGGGCGGAAGTCAGGCAGTCCAGGACCGCGTTCTGCCAGTGGGATTCCAGCATCTGCGTCGGACAGACCGTGTCGGTCACGATGCCGCTGCCGGGCGGCAGCGGCTCCAGTAGCAGGTGAACCTCCGCATAATGGCGCAGCGGTTCAAAGTGCCCGATGCCCTCCACGGCGGACGCTACGGTCTCCCGGTAGAGAATGCCGCTCTCCCCAAAGGTGACGCGGATGCCGAACCGGTCGAAAATCCGCCGTGCCAATACCTCGGTCTGTACCTCGCCCATCAGCTGTACCTGTATCTGCCCCAATTCCTCCGACCAGACCGGGCACAGCGTCGGGTCCTCCTGCGCCAAAAGGAGCAGCTTCTGATAAAACGGTTTTTCCGGACAGCCGTCCGGCAGAATCAGCCGGTAACAGAGCACCGGTCGGATGAGCGGCGGCTGTGCGGATGCCGCGTCGCCCAGTCCCTGCCCGATCCGGGTTCGGCTCAGCCCGGCAACGGCACAGAC
>FR890388.1 GCA_000433415.1 Clostridium sp. CAG:448 | reverse complement strand
AAGAAGTGCAGTCCGCCGCACCCGAGCGTTCCGGCGATATAATCCGCCATGGGTGCCGAGGTCAGCGGTCCGGTGGCAATGACCGTCAGCTGTCCGTCGGGAACATGATCCATCTCCTGCGTCACCCGCCGGATCCGGGGGTGCGCATTGATCTTTTCGGTCACATAAGCGGAAAAGCGCTCCCTGTCCACCGCAAGGGCACTCCCTGCGGGAACCTTGGTCGCCTCTGCCGCCTCCATGATCAGCGATTCCATCCGGCGCATCTCGCATTTGAGCAGTCCGACCGCATTGGTCACGCTGTCCGAGCGCAGCGAATTGGAGCAGACCAACTCCGAAAGCGCGGCGCTGTGGTGGGCGGGCGTGTACTTTTCCGGCTTCATTTCATACAGGACCACATCCACCCCGCGCAGTGCCGCCTGCCATGCCGCCTCGCATCCGGCAAGTCCGCCGCCGTATATATGAACGGTTTTGCTCATTCCGTTTCCTCTCCGTTTTCCTTCTCAGCCGGCAACAGTTCCGGCTCGACCTGTCTTGTATATCCGCATGCCGAGTCGTGGCAGACCAGCATCGGCTTGCCCTTTTTGCGGAACAGCATACCGCCGCACTGCGGACATTTTTCGTTTGTGGGCAGATCCCACGAGGAGAAATCACATGCCGGGTACCGCTCGCAGCTGTAGAAAGTGGAACGGTTCCGCCCGTGCTTGACCACGATTGCCGCGCCGCATATCGGGCAGGCAACATCCAGCTTGCGCACCTTTTGCTTGGTGTACTTGCAGGTCGGATAACGGGAGCAGGCATAGAAACTGCCGTACCGCCCGGTGCGCAGCACCATATCCGCGCCGCAAAGCTCGCACTTCATGCCCTCCGGCACCGTTTCCGCCGTGCTTTCCTCCTGCGCGTCCTCTGCCTTCTTGGGCGGCGTCAGGGGCTTGGTATTCCGGCATTTGGGGTAATTGGGGCAGGCGGCAAACTTGCCGTAGCGCCCGTTTTTGACGATCATCTTACTGCCGCACTTTTCGCACACCATGTCGGTCTCCTCCACGGGGACCTGAATACTGTCGGTGGCAAGCTTTTCCTGCGCGACAATCAGCTGCCGGTCAAACTTTTCCCAAAAGCCCTCCAGGACGTGCTGTGTGGTGTCGGTTCCCTTTTCCACGGCGTCCAGTTCATCCTCCACCTGTGCGGTGAAGCGGTAGTCCACCACACTGCTGAAGTTTTCCTTCATCAGGTTTGTGGTAATCTCTCCCAGCGGCGTCGGCACCAGGGACTTGCCGTCCCGCACGACGTAGGTTCGCTGGGTAATTGTGGTGATAATGGTCGCCCAGGTACTGGGGCGCCCGATGCCCTTTTCCTCCAAAAATTTGATCAGCGACGCCTCGGTAAAGCGCGGCGGCGCCTCGGTAAAGTGCCGGTACGGGGTGATTGCCTCGCTCGGCAGCACGGCGCCCTCCTGCAGATCAGGCAGGCGGATTTCCTTTTCGTCGTCCGTATCCTTTGCCGCGCCCTCGTCCACCGACTCCTCGTACAGTGCCATATAGCCCGGGAACGTCACGGTATAACCGCCCGCGCGGAACACATGCGCATGGCAGGTCGCTTCAATCTGCAACACTGACAGCGCTGCAGACTGCATCTGGCTGGCAATAAAGCGCTCCCAGATCAGCTTATACAGCTTATACTGGTCGTTGGTCAGGTACTTGCGCACCATGGACGGCTCCAGATCGGCACGGACAGGACGAATGGCCTCGTGTGCGTCCTGCGCACCGCTTTTGGCTTTATAAACGCGCGGGGTTTCCGGATAATATTTCTCTCCGTACTTCTGAAGGATGAACGCGCGCGCCGCAACCTGCGCCTCCTCGGCAATCCGCAGCGAGTCGGTACGCATATAGGTAATCAGACCGTGTGTGCCGCCCAGTTCCGGACCGAGATTGACGCCCTCGTACAGCTCCTGCGCCACACGCATGATCTTCTGCGACTGAAAATTCAGCTTTCTGGAAGCATCCTGCTGCATGGTGGAGGTGGTAAACGGAGGGGCGGGCTGTTTATGCCGCTCGGAACGCTTGACCGAGGTCACGGTAAAGGACTGGCTGTCCGTATCGTGCACCACTGCCATCGCTTCCGCCTCGCAGGTCAGCTTCCGTTTTCCCCCGCCGGTTTCTCCGTAGTAATGGGCAAGGAAGGGCTTGCCGTCCGCGAGCAGACTTGCGTCCACCGTCCAGTATTCCTCCGGAACAAAGCGGCGGATTTCCTCTTCCCGCTCCACCAGCACGCGCGTCGCAACCGACTGCACCCGCCCGGCGGAAAGACCGCTGCGCACGTTCTTCCAGAGAATCGGCGTCAGCTTGTACCCGACAATCCGGTCCAAGATCCGTCTGGTCTGCTGGGCGTTGACAATATGCATATCCACCTGCCGCGGCACCTTGATTGCCGCTTTGACCGCCGTTTTTGTGACCTCGTTGAAGGTAATCCGCTGGGTCTTTTCCAGCGGAATTCCCAAAATCACCGAAAGATGCCACGCAATGGCTTCGCCTTCCCGGTCAGGGTCGGTTGCAAGGTAAACCTTGTTTGCCGCTTTTGCCTCCTTGCGGATTTCCTTGATCACATCGCCTCTGCCGCGGATGTTGATGTAATGCGGCTCAAAGCCGTGCTCAATATCCACGCCGAAAGAGCTCTTGGGCAGATCGCGGACATGCCCGATGCAGGCAATGACTTTATAATTTGAACCAAGGTACCCCTTGACATTCGCCGCCTTGGAGGGCGACTCCATAATGACCAGATTTGCCATAACTGTTGCTTTTTATCCTTTCCTCACGTACAACTCATATCAGATCCCGCAAACTACATGCGGGCATAAAGACCGCCCGGCAGGGACTGCACCAAGCCCTTGATCTCCAGCACGGTC
>FR890387.1 GCA_000433415.1 Clostridium sp. CAG:448 | reverse complement strand
TAGGAACGGAACCGGAACCGGCTGTGCAGGAGGAAGCCGGAGATGCCGATGCGGCGGAGGCGGACGGGGAAGCGCCGGTGCGGGGCGTGCCGTTCGGCGAGAGCATCGGGCTGCGTGTGCTGTGCGGCGCCGTGGGCGCTTTGCTGATGGGAATGATCAACTGCATTGCGGGGGGATTTCAGTTTTACGATCTGTTCGGCATGGCGCTTCTGTTGTCGGCGGTGCCGCTGTGCTGTCTGTTATACGCGCCGTATTTTACGGCAACGCAGGACGGGGACATGCCGGAGATGACGGTGCGCTATGCGGTCGGCGCCGGCAGTCTTGCCATGACGGCGGTGTACAGTGCGGCGGGGTTCTCGCTGTTCGGGATTTCTCCGGCGCCGCTGTTGTCGATGGCGCTGACGCTTCTGGTCTGCCGCCGGCGGGGATTTTTGTACGGGACAGGCTGCGGCGTGCTGGTCGGACTGGCATGCGATCCGTTGTCCGCACCGCTTTTTGTGGCTGCGGCATTGCTGTATGCGCTCCTGCGCCCGGTGTCCGAGGGGTTGGCGCTGTTCTGTGCAACGGCGGGAGCGGCGGGATTCTGCCTGTATATCGGCGGGCTGAACAACCTTGTGAGGGTTTTTCCGGCGATTCTGGCGGCAGTGCCGGTCTATCTGCTGGCAGTGCGCTTTCTGTCCGGTTCTGCGGTGGCAAAAAAGGAGCCGAAGGAGGGTTCGGTGAACAGCGATTAGGTTGTTTCGGTGAGCATCGTTTTTGCCGCCGCCGTGACTGCCGGGAACCGGCTGAACGCCTCCCGTGGGCAGATGATGGCACTGAGCGAGTCTTTTTCGTCCCTGTCCGAGATTTTTTACGATCTGAGCGACCGTTTCCGCCGTCCGCGGGTGCTGGATCTGCGGCGGATCTGCGACACGGGGTGCGCGAAATACTGCGAGGACTGCCCATCACGGGATGTCTGCTGGGGGGCGGGGTACAGCGAAACGCTGGACATGATCAATCGCCTGGCGACACAGCTGCACACGCGGGGGCATGTGGATCTGTTGCTTCTGCCGGACGAAGTGCGCCTGCGCTGCCTGCGCCTGGAGAAGATTGCGGCACACGTCAACCGGGAATGCGCGGCGCTGACGGCGGCGATGCTCAAAAACGACAAGACCGCTATTTTTGCCGCGGATTATGAGGCGATTTCCGACATTCTCAACGATTCTCTGACCGAGGACGCGGCGGAATACGAGTGCGACCGGGAAGCGGCGGTGCGGATTTTTGACTATCTGAGCGCGCGCGGCACCACGGTGCATGGCGTTGTGGTCTGCGGGAAGCGTGCGCGGCGCGTGATCGTGCGCGGGAGCAACTTTGCCAAGAGCGCGGGAAAGGCGCAGGAATTGCGGGACGCTATGAGTGAGCTGTGTGGCATGGCGCTGGGGGACCCGGTCTTCGAGATCGGGACGG
>FR890386.1 GCA_000433415.1 Clostridium sp. CAG:448 | reverse complement strand
CTGCGGTATCTGCCGCCGTACAGCCCCGATATGAATCCGATTGAGATGCTGTGGTCGAAGGTAAAGGCGCTATTGCGCAAATGGGAGTGCCGGACTGCCGAACTCTTGCCCCAAACCGTCTCCGGTGCGCTTTTGTGCGTCAGTCAACGGGATTGCGTCGGCTGGTTTAAGGCTGATGGATATTGCCCGTAATTTAGGGAATTGCTATAGTGTATTAAGTGACGAACTAAATATAATTGTTTTTGATGATGATAATATAAAAATTGCGGGTTCTATGATTAATTCGGTGGATTTTATAGGTGGGGCGTGTCCGAACCGTATTTATGAATGCAACAAAGTGTTTTTTTTAAATAAAGGGGGCACATCCAAGATTATTGTCAACGAATCGAAAGACAATTTGTTTTATTTTTTAAATCAATATAAAATACAACAATTTAAAGTATATAATTACCTGGGTTTTATTAGGGTTGGCCAACAATTTCAGTACTTTGATTTGTATTTCATGAAGGATTTTTTTGATTTTTTGTTGTTTGATAAGTTTGATAATGAGAGGAATAATGCATGACAGCACATCGCCAAGAATTACTTCAATTGTTGCTTTCAAATTACTTACTGTATCTTGATGAAATAAAGATTGTGGACGAAGGATCTAATATGCCTTCTATAATAAAACAATCTGTGCAAGTAGAAAAAATCGGATCGCAATCCTATGTGATTCATTATTTGTTTTTTAATCGAACGATTGAGCACATATTATCATTTGATAATGATGAGATGCTAGTAAAGAATTATTTGGTAAACGGTCATCACTATGATGAGGCCCACACAAATATATATATTGGTAATTGTGGATTAAATGGGCAACGTAATATATATGGAGGTATGTGCAGAAAAATTATTCCGGCAGAAAATAAGTTGTGCAATCTACAGGTGCTTAGAATTACGAAGGATAATATTGAAATCCTTTCCAAAATGAAAGATGATATTGATAAATTCGAGTCATATGATTTTATTAAGCGAGCAGTATTAGACAGCGGCGTAGATTTGTATGTAGCGATGAATTCAATACGTTGCGTAGCATATATGCATATAAATACCTGTTTTGATTCTAATGTAGGTAAAAAAATTGTGTCTCCTACTATATATACATGCGAATCGGAGAGACGAAAAGGAGTTGCATTTGATATGTTATCGCAAATTATGCTGGCAGAAGAATATGATGAATGCGATATCGTATATGGAACTGCGTCAGATAACACTGCGTCTAACAAGCTTGCTCAAAAAATAGGACTATCTCACTTGGGAACCAAATATAGGTATAGCTATTAAGTCCTAGCATTACGCGGGTGTTAGCTTCTCTGTGACAACCAGAAAGAAAAAGCATACCAGACGCACATCCTTATTCACAATCAAGAAAAACAAGCGATGTTTGTATTACCATCCATAGAAAAGCAGACGAGTTACCATTTGAAGAGCATCTATTTCATACAGTATGGATTATTGGACAAGGGAAAATTATATGTATTTGCTCAAGATACAAGGAGACGATATACATGGCATCAAATAACGGCGACAAGATATTGCATGTTCACACAAACCTTGCAGTCAGACTGAACCCTGTTTTTTATCAATTACCGAACGAGTCCTATCAGGCGTGGTTCTATGAGCGTTTTATCATCTTGTTTCTTATGAGAAGCAGGGACAGCATATCATTGATTTTGTGGATAACAATAGTAGTGTATATGAAGGCTGCACGCAGATTGTCCATACTTATGGAGTGGATGAATTGCCGCCGGCAGACTTTGATACTTGTATTCGCAAATCCATTTCTGACGATCAATTTGTGAGTCTTTGGTGTGATGAATACTACATCAGGGAATCAATCCGATACAATCAGGGGCATTTTGTTCATCCGTTAACAGTGTACGGCGTTAAAAACGGGCAGGCATATTGTGAGTTCTTCTCTTTGACCCGTGGTATGATTCTGATAGAAGTGCCGATGGGTGACCTTAGGCGGGCGTATTATAGCATCAAGGATCATTATACATGCGGTGCTTCATACGATATTTTAAAAGCCGCAATG
>FR890385.1 GCA_000433415.1 Clostridium sp. CAG:448 | reverse complement strand
GCTTGTCGTGCGGTACTGCATCCCGATCGGCGAGCCGTCTGCATCGTACAGGTACACGCACAGATTGCTGCCCCATTGTTCTGCCGTAATCTGCGAACCGGACAGGGAATACGTGTGTTCAACTCCGTTGACCACCTTCTTGGTACGGATGCCCTCATCGTTGTACTTGTAGGTCGTGTTGACGTATTGAGATGTATTGTTCCAAATACCTGCCACGATGTCAGATCTGAAGTCGAACGTCGAAAACAGTCAATCGCATCAAGAAATCTTTTTCAAACCTGATTCCAATTTTTTGATATATCAAAGCAATATTTTCAGGTTATAACGAGGTTTACCCGAAAACGAAGTATGCATCCAATAAGGATTCAAATTGTGGCCTATCCGCAAATTTTGCAATATGTGTTATATAATTATTATTTGAATCAAACTTAGATACAAAACTATAACATATACCATCAATTAATGTACAAGAAAGCACAAGCATATCACCGTTTTTTTGATGTAAAATCAATGCTTTTCCGATCGGTTTATTCACAGAAAAATTTTCTTTATGAAATGTTATGGATGATAATTTTACAATGAAGCTTTCAAATTGACGATGGTCCAAATCACCAATCACCTCAACCGTATTGTAATCAAAATTTGTAGTATTCTTTTCGTTTATTTCTATCATCTCCGGTTTTTCATTTTCACACTCCACCAATTCAATTTTTACTGTATTAGCAATTAGATCGTCAGAATCAAAATAATATGTTGCCGGATCAGAAACACACCCAGTTAAAACTATTAAAGTCAATATTATAAATGTTAAAATGCACTTTCTCATATATTCACCTATTTATCCAAAATTTAATGCCAATATAATGCAGTAAATGGAAATGTTAGTGTACTAATAGCATAATATCCCCATGCATTAGCGATTTCCAATTTAGAATGTGTGCGTCCTTGTACACCGCCTAAAATATCAGCCATTGTTTCCCACGGAGCCCCATAATAATTACCTGCTCTATCCCACTTACCCAAACGTAGCGGAGAAGGTAGTCCCACAGTATAACCATATGTTCCGATTCCCATCATCATTAACTGCCAATTGTGTCCCCTTTCATGACGCAAATCGTCTACCCCGCTTCCTTTTGTCAGAAAAATGGCACCAAATGATCCGGATCGGCCCCCGGAGGTTGTTCTAAATACCGGCACTCCCTTATAAAACGATACTTTGCTCGAATTTTGAACATCAGATTCATTGTCATTAAACGGATTCCACCCGATTGAATTCATGTCAGCTCGCACATCTTTATCCCAAATTGAAGTAATGGCCATTCCTGCATAACTAATGGTCGACGTCGCTATTTGCAACGCTGTTCCACCAACCGGGGTAAACAACAGCACTGCCGCCAATATTAACCAAGAAAAACGACCTGTCGGGACAACATTCATTACTGGATTATTATCACAATAAGCAAATAAATTATAGCCTATTAAACTGTTGTCAGTACCGAGACAATCACTCTCGTCCGCATTAATAAACCGCCCCACTATCGGGTCATAATACCGACTCTGCAGATAATAGAACCCAGTTTCGATATCGTGGTAATAACCTCTGTAAATGAAACCTGTGGTCATAATACCGACTCTGCAGATAATAGAACCCCGTTTCGATATCGTGGCAATATCCTCTGTAAATGAAACCTGCTATGTGCCGGCAAACATCGTCATTGTACCTTCGCGGCACTTGTTGGGAGCGTTCCTGAACCTTTGCAGGCTTGGGATTCTCCCAGCAGTCTGCCTTTTATTCACAAATGCGATGCTTGTCCGTATGATAACATTACTCTTTCCGCTTGCCTTTTTCGAATTTCTTCATTTCTTGTAAAGAAATATCCAGCCGGCATTTAGGACAATAGAAATATCTTGTTCTAAATTCAACATCACCCACTAAAAAAGTATCTCCTACAGAAAAATCATAATCTTTTGCTTCTAGAGAATTAGAGTTTACAATTTTACTTATATACCGTAATTCTAATTTTTTCCCACATTTAGGGCAAAAGTGTTTTTTCCAATGCACATAAAACGGACTGGCATCATAAATGTATTTTATTGCACCATTACTTTTCATTTAATTTATCTTTCCCTTTGCCCTTTTTCAATTTGTCTCATTTCATCAATCGGAATTCTTTTTTTGCATGTCGGACAATAAAACTCTTTCCAAATAAATTCCACGTCACCAACCATAAACGAATCACCCAATGTAAAATCATAATTCTTAGCTTCCGGAGACCTTGAATTAACTATTTTTGAAGTTTTAACACGAGTCAATTTAGTTCCACATGCCGGACAATAATGCTTTTTGAATATCGTATAAAAAATAGCGTTATTAACATGCTTTTTTCCAACTATCATATATACCTCCTGTCAACCTGGGACTTTTACCCGAACAACAAAGCCCCAACCAAATATGCCATGTGAACCCCCAGCTCGTGCATCAAATTGTTTACCACCATCTTCTGTCGGAAATATACCAATAGTTGCTTCAGCTCCGATTGATAACACATCTGCACTAACTCCTAATTCAACTTGCCAACCAAAGATATTGAATTCCGTGGTAGCTCTACCTGACAGAACAGAAGCTTTTGCTTTGGCTCCAATTCCGAATCCATCTTTATAGTGCAAGCCGGCTTGAGCAGTCGCGACAAGTCCATCAGCAACGCCTTTTAGAGAAGCAGATAAATTATCATTTCCTATACCGATCTTTCCATTTGTATTACCAACCGACACTTTACCAAAACCACCTATCCAACCATCCTGAGCTCCTGAACTCTTGATTTTATCGTCCAGTCGCCAATTAAATTCACTATATCCCCCAGTTAATGAGCCTGAACCTCTAAATATTCCGTCTTGGAACCGGCCACTAATTGTATTAGTTTTGGGGCTGAAGAAATTTGCAACAGGTTGAACAATATTGTTGTTTACCCAGCTTGCAGCATCCTTTGTCCACTGTGGCCAATGTCCCGAGCTATCGGACATATTTACAGGGTTGTTGAAACAATACGCAAAGAGGTTATAGCCTTGTACCGATCCACCTACTCCAGCTATAACACTATCTGCATTTAAATACCGACCAATCTCAGGATCATAATAACGGCTGGATACATAGTAGAACCCAGTTTCGATATCGTGGTAATATCCTCTGTACTTGAACGGATTATAGACCGCATACAG
>FR890384.1 GCA_000433415.1 Clostridium sp. CAG:448 | reverse complement strand
CAGGGTGAAGGTCAGCTTTCCTTCGACCCAGTTCTTTCCTTTGGAATAGCCGTTCGGCTCCTCGGTGATCGCGCATGCGGCGACGGATCCGCCTTCCCTGTCGTCGACAAAGGCTTGGAAGGTTCCGCTCGCCTTGTAACGGAAGGTCATGGTATGCGTGCCGGCGGGCAGGTACAGCCCCTGCCACAGATCGCACGCTTTAGCGCGCAGCTTGCGCAGAGAGGCGCACGGGACGTCATAGAGGAGCACCTGTTCCACTGCCTCACGCGTGCTGTAGGACCAGTTGGAAAGTCCGGTCACCCATCCGGGATTGCGCTCTGCGGGGCGGCGGCGGAAGTCGCCGTATTCAAACTGCGAGGGTGCGCGCAGACCGCAGTCGCTGTACAGATTGGTAATGCGCAGATTGTCGATTCCGGTCGGACTGCGCAGTTCGCACTGCCGGACGGTCATGTTCTTGACCGGCGAGAAGTCATCAGTTTCCGACCCATCGAACGGGAACACGCCGTAATACGGATTGTCCGTCCAGCCGCCGATGGACAGGCGCCCTTCCAGGACCGTGTCGAAAATGTCGATGTCTGTGACCTCCACGCGCGAAAGGTCCGGTGAATCGGTGCCCCAGATGCAGAAGGAGATCGCGCTGGCGGTAAAGGTATAGCAGGACAGGCGGGAGTGGTGCAGGGAGATGTGATGGGTGCCGTGATCCCAGCCCGGGTAGGCATAATACCAGAGCATATCGCGGGGGTCGTTATAGTTGGAGGACAGGCAGATGCCGTCGTCGTTGTTGTTCATCATGACGCGGTCGAACACCACGCCGTCCGAGCCGCAGGGCCACATGCCGTCCGCTCCCGTGCACTTGGATTCGTCCATGCGCACATTGCCGATATAAACCCGCTTCATGGCATTCAGAATGAGGTAGGGGGCGCTGGAACGGATCACGTTCAGATCGGACACCTCCACGTTCTCGCACTCCGGCAGACCGATGGGAATGGTGTGCATCCGGTCCTGACAGCCGACGCAGACATTGTCGCCGATATAGTGGAAATATCCGTCCACGCTTCTGCTCTCAATATCCGCCATCCGGACGGTGCCGCCGCCCGTAATCCGGATATTCTCCTCCCGGAAAGCGTAGATCAACGGATAGTTGCCGGAGGAATGGTTGGCGGGCCAGTTGACACCGGTCATGGAGACATTGTGCCCGAAACGGGGCAGGATCCGGTAAAGGGACACGTCGTCCGCCTGCCAGAGCACGGCGTGCAGAGGGATGCGGAGTTCGGTATTGCCGTGCACACGCAGATTGGTCACCACATACCGTCTGCCGTAGCCGTCGGTGCAGTCCGGCGTGGGATCGTCCGGCAGGTATACAATGCCGCCGGTTGCGGTGCAGGCGTCCAGCGCCGCCTGAATGGCGTCGGTATCGTCGGTATAGCCGTCCCCCTTTGCACCGAAGTCAGTGACATCGTAAACCGTCTCGGGAAGCGTGAACGCATACGGGTTCTCCCCGCAGAAATCCCGCCAGTTTTCGATCACCGTCCGGTTCTCCATGGGAATCCACTCCCCGTCTCCGATCACGACCGCGCCGATAAATTCGGATGCCAGGCGCGTCACCTGTCCGCGCATCAGTGGCGCCTCCAGGGTTACGGTTCCGGTATTGTCAATGGTTTCCGACGCAATGCAGGAAAGCGCAGACAGCGTTTCCCTGTCATCCCGGATCACATCCATAAAGCCGTCAAAGATGCGCAGTTCGCTACCACTGAAACGGGGATCCACCGCGCAGGTGAAAAGAATGGTTTCTTTTGCGGGATCCGCAATGCAGGAGAGGAAGCAACCG
>FR890383.1 GCA_000433415.1 Clostridium sp. CAG:448 | reverse complement strand
GCCGGTCTTTACCCGCCGGTAACGCAGGACCCCTATGATGATTCTCTGCCGCTGTACCCGGTCATCACCTGGGGGCGCGACTACGAAGCGGCATTCCTTGCCGACCACGGGTACAGTGCGCTGGACGATCTGATCTACCGCTTCTGCGGCACGGGCGAGCGCGCCAAAACCTACCGCGCAAACGCGCACGCAACGCTCTGCGGCATGTACGAGCGCGCCTACTTTGCGCAGATTTCGGCGTTCTGCCGCCAAAACGGACTGCGTTTTTCCGGGCACCTGCTATTGGAGGACGACATCCGGATGCACGCGGTCTTCGAGGGCAACTTCTTCTCTCTGCTCCGGCACATGGACTACCCCGGCATTGACATGTTGCAATCCATCCCGGAGGTGATCTACAACGAGTACGCCTTCACGCCGCTCTTAGTTTCCTCGGTGGCGGAAGCCTACGGGCGCCGGCACGTCATGAGCGAGGTCTCCGGGCACGCGCAGGGCGGACGGATCACGCCGGCACAGCAGTACGCCTCCGTCCTTTTGCAGTATGCCTTCGGCGTGGACATCTTCACCTACTATTACAGCGAAAACGCGATGGAACCGGCGGCATATGCCGCGCAGAATGCGGCAATCGCGCGCGTCGGCGCCGCCATGGCAGGAAGGACGCACCGGGACGCCCTGCTTTACTATCCGATCGAAACCTTCTTTATGCACCACTGCGGCAGCGACGCGCAATACGGCACCTACACCGAGGCGGAGAACGCCTGCGCCGCGGGACTCAAAGCGCTGACCGATGGGCTGAACGCACGCCAGATCGGGTTCGCCTACGCCGACGAGGCACTGCTCTCCGAAGCGGCAATTGCCGACGGCTGTATCCGCCTGCCCGCCGGCGCAACATACAAAACCCTGCTTCTGCCGCCCATGGAGCGCACCCCGCGCACGGACGCCTTCCTTGCCCGC
>FR890382.1 GCA_000433415.1 Clostridium sp. CAG:448 | reverse complement strand
ACGCTGTCATGCGTCCCGTTATCCGCGCGCAGCCGCCGCAGAATATGCCCAACGGCGTCAGCCTCCATCCCGGAAAAATATGCCGCAAACAAAACCGTGATCGGTACAGGACCGCCGCACGCACCAAGAAACTCCATCGCGCGTCGGGCATCATCCCCAAACGGTACCTGCTCCAATTCCGGTGCAAAAACCGCAATGACATCGCCGTATGCCGACAAAATCGGAACGGCGCCCGAACCCGCGAGCAAACGGGTAAATTCCGCATAAATTCTTTCCGCGGCGATCTGCCGCAAAAGCAAACGGTTTCGATGGATACTTTCCGCCGTCGCCCGGTCAACCGCAAAAGAAAGAACCGAGGCAAAGCGGATGGCACGCATCAGCCGCAAGCCGTCCTCCCTGAAACGCTGATCCGGATTTCCCACGCACGCAATGATACCGGCGCGCAGATGTTCCCTTCCGCCGAACAGGTCCACAAGACCCGTGCGCGGACTGTACGCCATGGCATTTACGGTAAAGTCACGTCTGGATAAATCGTCCTCCAGATGTTTTGCAAAAGACACCGACGACGGATGCCTGTTGTCAAGATAGGCGCCGTCTACCCGGAAAGTCGTGATTTCAATCGGCTGACCGTGCGAAAGGACGGTCAGCGTTCCATGCTGCAATCCTGTCGGAATCACGCGGTATCCGGAAAAAACCTGCAGCATCTCCTGCGGGGTCGCGTCTGTGGTCAGGTCATAGTCATGCGGTTCTTTTCCCATCAGGGCATCCCGCACGCAACCGCCCACCAGATATGCGCAGAATCCGTTCTTTTCCAATTGTGCAATACAATCTCCGGCGAACGCCGGAACCGGAATATGCTCCATCAACACCTCCGCAAAAGCCCTTTTCATTATACGCCAGTTTATGAACACAACAATAAGACGGCAATTGTCCAATCCGGGCACCGCCACGGATACAACGCAGACAACCCCCTACTATTATACACACATGGGGCCGGATTGTCAATGTATTTCCCCATTTTTTCGACCGCTTTCACTACTCGGCACCGCCGTCTGCGGCACTGTCGGCATAAGCACAAAGGGGACGCACCGGGCATCTGTCACAGGCAGGGCGGCGCGCGCTGCAAAAATCTCTGCCGAACTGCACCGCACGGTGACAGAAATCGGAGGATTCCTCCGGCGGCAACAGTTCCCGCATGATTCTTTCGACCGCAACCGGATCTTTCAGTGACGCCGGGTACATACCCCACCGCCCGCAAAGTCTGATAAAGTGGGTATCGGCAACCACAGCCGGCTGACCGTACAGGTCCCCCAGCAGAAGGTTGGCAATCTTCCGTCCGACGCCGGGCAGAGCAACCAGTTCCTCCATATTGTCCGGCACTTCACCGCCGTAGCGGTCACAGAGAATCCCGCAGGATGCCTTGATGCTCTCGGCTTTGGTATGGTACAGTCCGCAGGGGCGGATGACCGCCTCAATATCGGAAAGCGGCGCATCCGCCAATGCGCGGCACGTGGGATATTTTGCGAACAGATCCTGACAGACAAGATTCACCCGCGCGTCGGTACACTGTGCGGACAGCCGCCCCATTACAAGCAACCGCCAGCCGTCTTTTCGTACGGCATCTGCTTCATCCTGCCCGTCCCCCATCCAGGTCAGGGCACAGACGGCATCCGGATACAGAGCGCGCAACGCCTCCGAAATCTCTTTGATCCGCTTTTTCTTCTGACTGTCCGTCATAAAAAACCTCCGGTAAAAAACAAAAGAGACCTGATGCACAATGGCAACCAAGTCTCTCATTGTATGACCCGTACGGGAATCGAACCCATATTACCGCCGTGAAAGGGCGGTGTCTTAGCCTTTTGACCAACGGGCCGCTGGTAGCGGAAATCGGATTTGAACCTATGACCTATCGGGTATGAACCGATTGCTCTAGCCAGCTGAGCTATTCCGCCATAGCACGTCGTTTCTCAACAACGCCCGCTTATTATACCATACGAAAAATGCTTTGTCAATAGTTTTTTTCAAATTTTTTTCGGTTTTTTTGCCGGGAACACGCAAAGTAGCTGTGTCCCGGCAATTCCGTTATTCTGCCCCAAAATAAAGAATCTTTTCCACGCGGTCCGTTCCCTTCACAAGATATCCTGCCGGAATACATCCGCGCACGGACACCAACGGATAGACGCGACTGTTCCTGCCGATCACGGTTCCCGGATTCAGTACGGCACCGCAACCGATTTCCGCACCGTCCCCAAGAAATGCCCCGCACTTTTTGCGTCCGGTCGTCAGCCGTTCTTCTCCGCACAGAATCGTAACCGGTGTTTTATCCCCCTTGACATTGGAAGTGAGTGCGCCGGCACCCATATGTGCTCCTTTTCCCAAAACAGAATCCCCGACGTAATTGTAATGCGGCACCTGCACACCGTCAAACAGAATACAGTTTTTGAGCTCCGTTGAGTTTCCGACCACACATCCGTTTCCGACCAGAACCGAACCGCGCAGGTAGGCGCCCGGACGGACTTCACTCTCATGCCCGATCACGGTCGGTGCAAAAAACACTGCCCCCGACGCAATCCGTGCGTCCCGGGCAAGAAACACCCCCGGCAAAATTTCTTCATACTCTTCGGCAGGCAACCGTTTCTGCAGCGTCTGCACAAACGCCGCAATGCCGGCAAGTGCCTCCCACGGATAGCGGAATCCGGCAAGATATTCCTGCGCGGCAGTGGCGGACAACGTATACAGCTCCCGTATTGTAATCTCCTGCGGGTCAATCTTTGTTTCCATATTTTCTACCCCCTTACCGGTCC
>FR890381.1 GCA_000433415.1 Clostridium sp. CAG:448 | reverse complement strand
AGTCTTCATCAGAAGCATACTGAGCTTGGCATTGGTATTGTAGGTATAGGTCGTGTCATTTTCAGCGCAAAGGTTGCGGATTCTCACGTCCTCTGCATTGTAGGTGTAGGTGTGACCGCCCGCAGAAACGAGTCTGTTGGCAGAATCGTAGGTGCAGGTAAGGGAAGCGTTCGAGAGCATATTGCCGTCGAGGTCATAGCTTACGGTGTTGCCGCCCCACGAAATCAGACGGTTGTTGGTATCATACAGGAAGCTGCTGTCGGGGGCAGAGGTTACGTTGCCTGCTGCATCGTAGTTAAAGGTTTCTGTCGAAACGACCGAGTTATCACTGAGCTTCTTGACAGTCCTTGCAGTAACTCTGCTGAGATTATCATAAGTATAACACATTTTGGTTGAATTTGCAAGTACTTTCTCCTCGATAATTCTCGACAAATCATCGTAAGTGTACTCAAAGCCTGTAATTACCGCGCCGGTTGCCGTTCTTTCAACGGTCGAGGTCACTCTCTGCTTGTTGTCGTAGACGGTGGTGGTTACACTTCCATCGGGCTTGGTAACGCCTACTACACGGTTGTTTACGTCGTAAGTATAGGAGGTTACGCGGTTTGCCCAGTCGGTGACTCGGATAAGATTGTGATTTGCGTCATAAGCATATGTGACAGCAGTGTTATCGGGGTAGATAATCTTGGAAAGATTGCCCACTGCGTCATACTCGTAGCGAATGACCTTGCCGTAGGTGTCGGTGTAGCTTAACACGCGGTTAAGCGCATCGTAGGTTCTGGTGATCGTGCCGTGGCTGTCGGTTACGGTCAATACGTTGCCGTTGGCATCGTAAGTATAGCTTACAGCGCCTTCGGGCGAAGTATAGCCCGTGATTCTGCCCATGGAGTCATAGAAGATCCGACGAATCTGACCGCGTGCGTTGATGATCTTCTTGCGAACGTTCAGCTCGTTGTACTCGTAAGACTTTGTACCGCCCGAAACGGTGGACTCGGATGTGAGTCTGCCCATATCGTCGTAGGTGTAATTGGTAGCACCGCCGAGAGGACCGGCAAGACGGGTTACATTGCCGAGCAAATCGTAGGTTGCCGAGCTTACGTTGTTTGTTGCGTCGCGAACCTCGGTATTCTGACCGCGAGAGTTGTAGGTGAACTCGGTGCGGTGGTTGAGAGAATCGGTTACGCTTTCAACCTTTCCGAGAGCGTTGTAGGTGTAGGTCGTGACCTTGCCCATTGCATCGGTAACGGTAAGCGGCTGATTAAGAGTGTTATAAACTGTCTCGCTGATGACGTTATTCTTAGCATCGGTGGTCTTGATTACGTTGCCGTTGCCGTCGTAGGTAGTGGTGAACACGTTACCGCGAGCGTCGGTGATAGTAGTCCGTCTACCCAGTGCGTCGTAGCCATAGCGGATGACATTGTTCAGCGCATCCTTGACCGATACACACTGATTCAGTGCGTTATAGGTATAGGTCGTTACGTGATTCAACGCATCCTTGACCGTGAGCAGATTGTTATTCTGGTCATAGGTATAAGTCGTGACATTGTTCTTTGCGTCGGTTGCGGTGAGTCTGTTGCCGAAGGCATCGTAGGTATAGGTCTTGGTATTGCTAAGTGCATCGGTCTCCGAGAGGAGATCACCCGACTTGGAGTAGACATATACGGTAGATCCCGCAACGGCGTTGGTCATCTTAGTGACCTTATTCATCGCATTGTACTCGTAGGAGGTTACGTTGCCTTCATCATCGGTGACAGTGAGTACGTTACCGAGCTTGTCATAAGTCTTGGTAACAACCGCGCCCTTGGGATTAGTTTCTTTGACCACATTGCCGACCCTATCATACTCATACTGAACAAGCGCACCGTCGGGGAGTCTCTTGGAAAGAACTCTGCCTGCATCGTCATAGGTGACATTGGTTGCATTGCTTAACTGGTCGATCACCTTGACGGTTCTGTCTTCGCCATCAAACTCATATCTGATAGTATGACCGTCGGGAAGGGTGATGACGTCGTTCTTCATATTTCCGTTGTAGGAATACAAAGTCGTATTACCGTTCGCATCGGTTACAGTAGTCTTTTGATAGTTGCCATCATAGGTGGTTACGATAGATTTGCCGTTAGCATCGGTCATTTTGAGAAGATTGCCGCTCTTGTCGTACTCGTACTCGGTGACCTTGTTATCCGCATCCGTCTTGGAAATGACCTGACCGACCGCATTGTGTGTATAGCTTGTTGTATGGTTCAGTGAGTCTGTCTGAGACTTTAGTAAACCGTTTTCGTAAGAATAGGTAATGGCATTTTTACTACCTGCTTTCTTGGTGGCGGGCATACCATTTGCATCGTAGGTGTATAGCGTTACAGTTCCGCGAATGTCGGTGTGCTGTGTCATCTGGTTGCGGCTGTTGTAAACAAATATTTCCTCGGGAACAACGCCGTTCACCGCGGGATAACGGATTCTTGTTACGTTGCCCTTTGCATCATAAGTGAAGTAGGTCGTATTACCGTTTCTGTCAGTTACCTGCGTAGGCTTATTGAAACTGTTGTAGGTCTTGATTACCGAATTACCCTTCGCATCGGTCTCCTTGATAACGTTGTTGCGGTCATCATACTCGTAGGTCTTAACGTTTCCGTTTTCGTCCGTATGCTTGATCAACAGACCGTCGCAATCGTATACGCGGCGGCTGGTCTTGCCGTTTCTGTTGGTGGCAATTCTGGTATCTCCCTCGCAACATTCACAAGCATCGTCGCTGTAATCGAAGTAAGAAGTGTGATTCAGCGCATCCTTCTGAGTAAGAACACGACCGTAATCGTCATAGGTGTTCTCAAAGTAACGGATACCCTTGGAGTCTGTGCCGGAAACAACTCTCTTATCACCATCATACTCATAAGTGAGCGAATTGCCGTTCACGTCCTTGATAGAAGTGAGAAGGTTATTCGTATAGGTGAGAATTGCTACTCTTTCTGCATCATCATACACACGAATTACCTTACAGGTGGAATCCTTCTCAAGATACATCTTTTTGCCGGATACACAGTCAGTGATAGTAATCAAGGTATCGGAGTAGGTGATGAGAGTCTCAAAGCCCTGGTGATCAACGATCTTGGCAAGATCTCCATCAGCGTTGTAATATTCAGTTCTTGCAGAATTGCAGTCAATGATATACGGATACTGACGAGAATGATCCACGGTCAGTACGTAGCCGTTCTTGTTTGCACTACAGCAAGTGAATCTGGAGTTGCAATCGCTGTCTGCTGTATAGCGAGAGAAGATAGAAGGATTGTTGTAAACAAAAGCTTCGCAATCCTTGACTTCGATGTGTTTTTCAAAGTTGTGATACCACCCCATACCAAGCACACCACAGGCAAGCTGTGTAGAATCATAGTGAGCTACGAGCTTAATGCCCTGACCGCCGAACAGCGACATAACGGTATTGTTAAGCATATGTGCGCCGGTGTAAACGTCAACGGGATCGGCGAATGTACTGCCGTTCACCCTGCTTACCGGTGTGTCTTCGGCGGAGCAGAGTACGGTTTGCTTGACGAAAATGCTGCAGCAGGCTCTGACCCCGCTGTCGTCCTGCGCGATTGCACAGATGACCGCACGACCGGCTGACCTTGCGGTCACGGTTCCGGTGCGGCTGTTTACGGCAGCCACCGAGGGTCTGCTGCTTTGCCAGCGGACGGTTTTTGTTGTGGCATTGTCAGGGAAGACCGTCGCTGTTAATCGGTGCGTATTTCCCCTGTGAAGTGTCAGTTGGGATTGGCTGAGCGTAATATCTTCCACACCGATCGGATCAATGACGGTGATTTGGCAGACGCCGACTGTGCCGTTGCCGTCCTGCGCGGTTGCACGGATGACGGTGGTTCCTGCACTCGCCGCGTATACAAGGCCGCTCGACCGGTTGACCGTCGCAACGCCCGGATCGTCGCTGCTCCATTGTACGTTTTTGTTTACGGCACTTTCGGGAGCTGCGGTTGCCTGCAAAAACGCTGACTGACCCGTAAACATCGTTTTTGCTTCGGGCGAGACGGTAATGAGAGAGACCAAAGTGTCGGCAGCCGCAGGGGCGCCGGTATGGACGGCAGCGGAAAGGGAAGCGCGCTGTTCCTCTTGGGCAGCAGGGAGCGTATCGCTTACCGTAACCGTCATATAATCGCGGCAATCACTTCCGTCGGTTGCCACGGCATAGATATGTGCGGTTCCTGCTCCGGCTGCATAAATATATCCGCCGGAGGCATTCACGTTGGCGACCTCGGGATTGTCGCTATACCACGCTACATCCTTACGATCCGCATCCCGGGGATATATCTTGGCGTAAGCGGTATAGAACCAGGTGCCGGTTTTTAACGAGACGGATTTGGGGAATACATGGATTGTGTTGATACGATTCATAGTGCACCTCCCGATCAGAACATTTTTTCAACGATAACCTGTTCATTGCGGACAAGGTCAAGGTTGAATGTGCTGACTCTTCCCATATCGTCTTCAATGGGATGGCATTCTACGCCGTACTGCCAGATTGCGATTTCGGCTCTGGTGATACCGGACGGCGCATAAGGCATCCAACGGTCGGGATGAATCAGATGAGAGGTGGTGATACCGTTGTATTCTTTAACGGTAGGGGCGACCGCCCAGATCAGACATTTTTGGAAAATGTCTTTATCCGTCTGCATCCCGGTGCTGAATGTGCGGTCAAACGCAAATTTTGCATCGGTGTTTGCTTTCCATCCGGGGGTGAATCCTTCTATCATGAGCGTCCTTGCAAACCCGATCATAAAGTCACGGCTGACAGCCTCATTTTCGCCGATCTCAAGGAAGATGGCGGTTCCTTCCGGAATCCCCAGCTCAAAGGCGCGGATGTCAATTTTCTTGGCAAGGATTGCGCCTTCTCCCTGCGTCTGTTTGGCGCCGCTGTCCGCATAGACGGCAGCGATTTTGCAACCCTTGCGGTGCAGAAATCCGATTTCCTCCTTGGTCAGACAGTTCTCGCCGGTCAGGTATCTTCCGTAGAAGTTGGGATAAATTTTGTTGCGAACGACCCATTCAAAATTCTCCAGATGGTTTTGAAGCGGGTCATGTGCCTGCATTTTGGAATCGACGCCAAAGAGAAGCCGATCCGCGTTTTTTGCCACGGCAGGCGTGGTGACAGAGGACAGCGCTGCGGCAGCCTCTTCTGCAATGTTTCTTGTACTGTAAGCATTTCTGCATGCCATAATTTGAAATCTCCTTTTTGTTCATAAATTTTTGTTTTACAGATTCCGGCCCGGAGTACTGCGGGATGGGTGCCGGCAGGGGGGGGCACGATTTTGTATCTTTGTTCGATGGTTTCCGTGCATCCCGTTCCTCCGTTCCGCAGTCATTCTAAAACGCAAACCGGACAGCTGCTGTCCGGGTTGCAAAAATTTGATAAAAAATTTTGCCGGTCGCTTCACTTCAGGGAAAAACGATATCTCCCACACCGCCGCGAAATGCTTATCTTTAATACGCAGAGAAAATGCGCCACGTACCCCTTGTGTATTTCTGAAGAAGCAAAAGCCCCGCGCGTGGCGGGGTCCCATTGACAAGGTGTTTTTGGTATGGTATAATAGCATAATAACAGAACAATGAGTTCCGAATTTTTTGAGGTATATTGGTATATTTATGAGAGTCATCAAAAATATCATCAATATCATCTGAACCATCTGAAAGACATCAGTGGAGGCATTTATGAAACAGTCAGAATATCCGCCGGCAGAGCTGAGATGCGGAGAAAATTTTGTGGCAATCGAAAAATGTGTTTTTTACTGTGAGGACGCCGAAACAGGCATTCCGCGCGACGTCACTGCTTGGTTGCGGGTAAGATCAGGAACCTTTCAGGCATATGCCTCCTGCGAATGTGACGTGAAGGAATTCCGCGGTTTTGTAGAGCAGTTGCAGGAAATGTACGAATTCCGATGTTTCAGCGCGACGCTCTCGGCAATGTAGGTGTTTCCCTCAGTGAGATTGCAGATAATACGGAAATTGATCTTTCCGCAAGGAGCATAATCGTCAACTCTGGTAATCTGATTGCCGCCACAATCGTAAAGAGTACCGATGGTATCCAAATTACCCGTAGTGCAAATGGTGTACTGACCGGTTCTTGTAGCGACAAACTTAAACCACTGTTCAGCTTCGGGGCAACAGATGTATCCGCTCGTATAGCCTTCATCGGAAATGGTCGCCGCAGTTTCCATGCTAGTTGTAATTTTGTATCGCATTTTGTGCTTGAATATGATATAATATATAAAAACAAGTAGGGAGTGAAGTCTTGATATGTCATTTGAAAAAATCGAAAAAGAAAATTTGACTAATGATTTAATACAACAAG
>FR890380.1 GCA_000433415.1 Clostridium sp. CAG:448 | reverse complement strand
CTGCGGTATCTGCCGCCGTACAGCAATTTCAATATTGTGTAGGAGTATCTCCAATGAATCAAGCTTTAAAAAACACGTTTCGTTCTTTTTTATTCACCACGCGCCTCATATTAAAAAATACCCCATTTTTTTCTTTCTGTTACGGATTGATTAAAATCATGATTGCGCTGATACCAACCGGTTTGATTTGGGTGGCTAAGCTAATTATGGATGAGTTGATCTTCATTTATAATGGAGGAAATACAAACGTCATTTGGAAGTATATTTTGATTGAGTTTTCTCTTGTCATGATTCAATCCATCTTTACTGAGATGACGTGGACGCTCCTTAAGTTAATTAGAGACAAAAATGAAAGTTTTTTATCTTCTGCTATTTCTGAGAAGCTGTCGAAGATTGAAATTCGCAGATTGGAAGACGAGGAAAGCCGTACTGTAATTTACAGGGTTATGCAGAGTCAATACAGCATTACCGGCTCCTACGACACCTTTGTCTCTAATATTTTAATTCCTTTTATTACGTTCATTTCAACTGTTTCAGTTGTTTTTTATTACTACCCGGTCGTAGCTGTTTTATATATTTGCACTGTAATACCCACGATGATTTTAAATCAAACGCAGAGCGAAAAAATGAATAAGCATTCAATAGATAGCATACCGGAAGCGCGAAAAAAAGATTACTATTATGAAATCTTAACAGAAGGACAATATGCGAAGGAACTACGGCTTTATAATATTGCATCCATTATGAGACAGCGTTATAATGCTCTTTGGAAAAAGCTGGCGGGAGAACGAGAAAAAATATTCATAAAGGGGTTTAAGAATCTTGCATTCGCGTCCATTCTCAGCTGTGGTGGATACATCGGGCTGTATTCTTTTTTGATATATAAGACAAGTGTAGGAGAAATTACGGTCAGTGAGTTGGCGGCGTTTTCTTCCGCTGTTCTAATTATCTCGAACAGCTTCAGCGGTATTGTTTCAAGCTTTTTGAATTTTAAAATGGTATATGTAGATCTGATTTTAGCCGTACGGACATTCTTCAACTGGAAGAACGAAGGAGAAGGTGAGGATAACGGTGAAGCGACAATCGCAATGGACAACCAGCAACTTGAGATTGAATTTCGGGATGTATCCTTTACTTATCCCAACACAGATAATGTAGTCTTGGATCACCTTTCGTTTACGATACGCTCCGGAGAAAAAGTTGCGTTAGTAGGTGTTAACGGAGCCGGAAAGTCTACAATCGTTAAGTTATTGTTGCGCCTATATGAACCAAGTAGCGGCGTTATACGAATAAACGGTATAGACTATAGAAATATCGATATAAATGCCTATAGAAAATGCTTTGCCGTGTGCTTTCAAAACATTGCACACTACGCTTTGTCCTTACAGGAAAACATCGCTTTGTCGAACATAGAAAATTCCATAGATATGGATAAGATCGTTGAAGTGGCCCGGCAGAGTGGACTGGCGGAATTGTATGAAGGATGGGACGAAAAGCTGCAAACATCCATGAGCAGAGATTTTGATTCAAACGGAGTGAATCTGTCCGGCGGTCAGTGGCAAAAGGTCGGCATTGCGAGGACTTTTTTCAGAAACGCGCCTTTTGTTATATTGGATGAACCTTCTGCCGCCCTTGATCCTTTTGCAGAGAGACAGGTGTTCAGTTCTTTTGCTAAGCTGTGCGGAGATAAAAGTGGCATCCTCATTTCTCATAGGCTGTCGAGTATTATGTTGGTTGACAGAATCCTGTTTTTGAAAAACGGTAAAATTTCAGAAGAGGGTACTCATGAGGAGCTGATGTCATTGCAAGGTGAATATGCCGAGATGTACAGTCTGCAGTCTCAACAATACAAGGATGCGTAATTGCAGGTAAAGGTGTGGTACAGTTTTATGATGGGAAAAATAAAAAATTATCTGAAAAACGCTAGTTTCAGTATAAAGATTACGTATCAGGCTGCAAAATATTATTTTGTGTTAAAGAGCGCCTTGTCACTACTTTTGTCCTTTGTCCCGATCGTGAAAATATACATATGGAAAATAATAATTGACCTTCTGATATCGGCATCAGCAAATGAGATGTTAACCGGTTTAGTGAAGTACGCGACCCTTTATTTTACAGTTCATCTCGTCCAGGAACTGATAATCAAAATGTCGCAATATATTGAATATAAATATAACGACAAAGTAAATTATTATGTTGAAAATCTTCTGCTGGAGCAGTTTGCAGCAGTGGACTTAGGATTTTACGATTCCTCCGAATATCGCGATAAGCTCAATCAGGTGTGGGATATCAAAAGTTCCGTTACTGCCTTGGCGTCTCTGTTTTTTGCACAAGTTCAAACGTTGCTGTCTTTCATTGTATCGTTAATCCTCTTTGCCCGTTGGAATGCCGCCTATGCGCTGGTCATCGTTTTGTGCTCGCTCCCCATTATATTCGTTGAGTGGAAAGTAAATCAGCTTGACATAAATTTTTCCATGCAAAACCAAAAAAATGAACGCGCAATGCGATATTTTAAATATATTTTCACAAATTATGACAACAGTTTGGAGATAAAGCTGTATAACATAAAGGATTTTTTAATAGGGAAATATATTGATTCCTGGAAAGAGTATTACAAAAACCGAAAAAAATTTACTGCAAAAATCGCAGCCCTGATGTTTGTAAGCTTGCTGATCTCTACGTTCGTAAGCCAACTGCTTCTATATATTTTGCTCATAGGCAAAATAGCGAAAAAAATCATCAGCATTGGCGACGCAATGTATTATATGTCCTTATTTCATAATCTTTACAACAGCACCGTTTCGTTGATTCGTATCATCAGTAGCTCCAATGCAGCATTTGTTCGTCTGAACGCAGTTAAGGAATTCATCAATCAAAAACCGATGGTACAGAAAAACGGCGTGTTGACGCTCGATAAGATCCAAAAAATTGAGTTTTCCCATGTGTACTTCCGTTATCCCGGAAAAGAGAATTACGTGCTTGAGGACTGCAGTTTTACCATGGAAGCAGGACAGCAGATTGGCCTTGTGGGAGAAAACGGTTGCGGTAAAAGCACGATTGTGAAGCTGATTTTGCGGCTATATGACGTCGAAGAAGGTGAAATTCTGCTGAATGGTATTGATATTATGGAATATGACATAGAAAAATATCGTGCGATGTTCAGTGTGCTGTTTCAGGATTTTATCAAATACAGCTTTACACTGAGAGAAAATGTATCGTTGTCGGATATTGAAAAATCCGACAACGATGAAAGAATCAAAGACGCTTTGTCAAAAAGCGAGATGTCTGAGTTGGTTTCTACATGGGACAAAGGACTTGAAACTCCGCTGACAAGAAGTTTTGAGCCCGATGGCAAAGAACTGTCCGGTGGACAATGGCAAAGAATCGCATTATCAAGAGTGTTTTTTGCAGATAGAGATTTTGTAATCCTTGATGAACCGTCGGCTTCCTTAGATGTTTTTGCGGAAGAAAAGATATTCCACCAATTCCAACAACTATCCGGAAACCGCAGTTCAATTATCATATCACACCGCTTGTCCAGTATTGTGGCGGCGGATAAGATATTGGTGTTGAAAAACGGTCGAATTTTGGAGCAAGGCAAACACAAGGAATTGCTTAGTAAAAATGGATACTATAGCGAGTTGTTTTACGCTCAGGCGCAAAGTTATAGATGAAATAGTAAGATGAGTAGAATTAGGGAAACACTGATTATAGCAACTCCCCAAATAGCAGTCACCCTTGACAACCGCAGCAAAGAGTGGTACAATATGTCACCGGGAGATGAGAAAAATGGGTAAATGCTGCACAATGCGGGGTAGAAAGCAGCTGCTGAGCGGCGAGGACAAACAATACATATCACGCCGCAGGCATAGAGCTGCGGTATCTGCCGCCGTACAGCCCCGATATGAATCCGATTGAGATGCTGTGGTCGAAGGTAAAGGCGCTATTGCGCAAATGGGAGTGCCGGACTGCCGAACTCTTGCCCCAAACCGTCTCCGGTGCGCTTTTGTGCGTCAGTCAACGGGATTGCGTCGGCTGGTTTAAGGTCGATGGATACTGCCTGTAATTTTGGGAATTGCCATAATCAATCTCGGCCATACGCCAAAGATTTCCTTATATACTCTATCTTTGAAAAATAGTGTTGCGCCCAAACTCATATCTTTACAAGCATCATGTCTCATATAATATTCGATTCCAAAGGGATCGAGAAGATATGAGAAACCGAGTTGCTTTTCTGAGTACGAGTTATTTACAATTGCCCCGTTTTCTTCCACATATGTGTTATCGACATATCTCTTTTCACAAGTGTTTAACAAATCATATTGCTCCATGATATAGGGTTCATACTAGCATTGATGCCTGCCGAGCGGTTATCCTATCTGACCGAGGAAGAACAAGTGGCGCTTGTGGACATCATGGAAGACCTTGAAGTAACACCGTCCCTGTCGCAA
>FR890379.1 GCA_000433415.1 Clostridium sp. CAG:448 | reverse complement strand
TCCGTTTCGTCCACAATCTGCTTGGCGTTCTGGGGGCAGACCACAAAGCACTGCCCGCACAGAATACACTCGTTCCCGATGATATGCGCCTGGTTGCCGGAAAACCGGATGGATTTGACCGGACAGTGCCGGATACACTTATAGCAGTTCTTGCAATTGGACTTTTTGAGTGTCAGACAATCCGCCATCGCTCACACCTCCTTATTCCCCTGCTCGCACCGCGGGCAGAACGGTATCGTTCCAGAAATCACGGAACCCGTCCTTGGTAATGCCGGTGTAGACCTGATCGCCGACCGTAACGGTCACGCCGACACGATTGCACCTGCCCGTGCAGAAACTGCCGGTCAGGATGATGTCGTCCTCCAGATGGGCATCCGCGATGTACTTCTGCAGCAGCTCCACAATTTCCGGCGCACCCTTGAGGTGGCAGGAGCTGCCGACGCAAACCTCAACGTAGGTCATGCTACGACCTTTGCCTTGATCTCTTTTTCAAAGAAATCCCTGACGGTATCGGGAGAAACGGAGAAGAACTGATCGTCCACCGTTACACAGACACCCTCCTGGCATCTTCCCATACAGAAAGTGCCGCCCAACTCCACCTGATCGCCCAAATGCTCCTCGGCAATCAGATACTGCAATCCCTCCACGACCTGGCGGGAGCCTTTGATATGACAGGAAGAACCGATACAAACCGTAACTTTCATGACTGTTTCTCCTTTTATTGTTGGTATTTTTGTTTTATTCGTAATCCACGACATTCACCCAGCTTTGGAGGAATTCGCGTTCTTTCTCATTGCCCTTGACCGACTGCGAAGCGGCGACAATGGGCATCCACTTCTGTACATACTGCTTGGCGGTGTTGCTCTTTTGGCAGAACAGCTCCAGGTATTTCTCTGCGCCGTCAATATCGCCGTTCAGCCAGAACAGCAGATAGGTGCGTGCGGCGTCCGCGGAGGCGTTGCCCTGGGTGGCATGCGCCCAGTCCAGAATATAGGGCGTTCCGTCCTCGTCGGAGATAATGATATTGGAAGGGTTGAAGTCGCCATGGCACAGCTTGGTGTGCTTGGGCATTGCATCCAGACGGGTGTGCAGATCGTAACGGGTGGTCGCGTCGAAATCGGTCTGGCCGATCTTGCGGATCATTTTGTCCTTCAGTTTGGTCAGAAGCGGGCAGTTCTTGGACTGCATCTGTAACTGCAGATCCACGAACATCTCCAGATACGCGTCCTTCTTATCCGGATTTTCCTGCATCAGCTGCGCAAGGGTCTTTCCCTTGATATAATCGGTCACAATGGTCCACTTCCCGTCGATCACCGTGACTTCGCGGATTTTGGGAATGGCAAGACCGGTTTCTTCGACGCGCGCCTGGTTCAGCGCCTCATTCAGAATGTCTGCCTTGGAGTAGCTCGCATCAAAGACCTTCATGCAGAGGTTGCCGTCGCGGTAAACGGTCTTATTGTTTCTGACTGCAATGATTCTGTCCAGTTTCATGGTATCTCCTCCTTCACTTTTATGCTTTCTTCATACCGCTCTTGGCTCTGCGGTAGGGCTGTTTGAAGTTGTGTACATCATCGTTCTCGGCAAAATCCGCAGAAGTGGGCATCTCCGGCTCCTCAAAGTGCCTGTTGCCGTAATAAGCGTTCAGATACATCTGCTTGATCTCGCTGATCAGCGGGTAGCGCGGGTTGGCGCCGGTGCACTGGTCATCGAATGCCTGCTCGGACATTGCGTCCAGACGTGCAAGGAAGTCTGCCTCATCAATATTGTAGTCGCGGATTGTGGGCTTGATGCCTACCCGTGCCTTCAGATCGTTGACCGCCTTGATCAGGCTCTCCAGCTTTTCCTCGTCGGTGGTGCCGGGCAGTCCCAGTGCGGTTGCAACCTCTGCATAGCGCTCCAGGGTGTGCGGATGATCGTACTGCGGGAAGGTTCCCATCTTGACCGGTGCCTCTGCGGCGTTGAAGCGGAGCACTTCCTCCAGCATCAGCGCGTTTGCAATACCGTGCGGCAGGTGGTGGAATGCGCCCAGCTTGTGCGCCATGGAGTGGCAGACACCCAGGAAAGCATTTGCGAATGCCATACCCGCCATGGTTGCGGCATTTGCCATCTTCTCACGCGCCTGGACATCGACCTGACCGTTGTCGTAGGCACGGGGCAGATACTCAAAGATCACCTTGAGCGCCTGGATTGCCAGACCGTCGGTGTAGTCGGTCGCCATGATGGACGCGTATGCCTCCAGTGCATGGGACACGGCGTCAATACCGGAAGCGGCAGTCAGTCCGCGCGGTGCGCTCATGTGGAAGTCGGTATCGACGATTGCCATGTTCGGCATCAGCTCGTAGTCTGCAAGCGGATATTTGATTCCGGTCTGCTCATCGGTGATAACCGCAAACGGCGTGACCTCGGAGCCGGTACCGGCGGAAGTCGGGATAGCGATGAAGTATGCCTTGTCTCCCATGTGCGGGAAGGTGTAAACACGCTTACGGATATCCATGAAGCGCATTGCCATATCGGCGAAATCCACTTCCGGATGCTCGTACATCACCCACATGATCTTGCCGGCGTCCATCGCGGAACCGCCGCCCAGTGCGATGATGCAATCCGGCTCAAACGCCTTCATCTGCGCGGCGCCCTGCTTTGCGCAGGCAAGCGTCGGGTCGGGAGCGACGTCGAAGAAGGTGGTGTGCTGAATACCCAGCTCATCCAGCTTGTCCGTGATCGGTTTGGTATAGCCATTCTTATAGAGGAAGGAGTCTGTGACGATGAACGCCTTTTTCTTGTTCATCACGGTGCGCAGCTCATTCAGCGCAACGGGCAGACAGCCTTTCTTGAGGTAAACCTTCTGCGGGGCACGGAACCAAAGCATATTTTCTCTCCTCTCTGCCACGGTCTTGATATTGATCAGGTGCTTGACGCCGACGTTCTCGGAAACCGAGTTGCCGCCCCAGGAACCGCATCCCAGCGTCAGCGAAGGCGTCAGTTTGAAGTTATACAGGTCGCCCAGACCGCCGTGAGAGGAGGGCGTGTTGACCAGAATCCGGCAGGTCTTCATTCTTGCGGCAAATTCGTCCAGCTTTGCCTGCTCGGTGGCAACATTCAGGTAAATAGAGGAGGTGTGACCGTAACCGCCGTCGGCGATCAGGTGCTCGGCTTTGCTGAACGCATCGCCGATGTCCTTGGCGCGGTACATAGCAAGAACCGGGGAGAGCTTCTCATGCGCGAACTCTTCGCTCAGCTCGACGCTATCGACCTCGCCGATCAGAATTTTGGTTCCCGCGGGCACCCTGACGCCGGCAAGGGAAGCGATGGTTGCCGCCTTCTGACCGACGATTTTGGCGTTGAGCGCACCGTTGATCAGGATGGTCTTTCGCACCTTCTCGGTTTCTTCCGGGTTGAGGAAATAGCAGCCGCGGTCGGCAAATTCCGCCTTGACGGCTTCGTAGACCTTATCCAGCACGATCACGGACTGTTCGGACGCGCAGATCATGCCGTTGTCAAACGTTTTGGAGTGAATAATGGAGTTGACGGCAAGCACCAGGTCGGCGGTGTCGTCAATGATGGCAGGGGTATTGCCGGCGCCGACGCCCAGGGCGGGCTTTCCGGACGAATATGCCGCCTTGACCATGCCGGGTCCGCCCGTTGCGAGGATGATGTCCGCTTCCTTCATCAGAAGGTTGGTCATCTCCAGAGACGGAATATCGATCCAGTCGATGATTCCCTCCGGTGCGCCGGCAGCGACTGCGGCATCCAGAACAATCTTTGCGGCGGCGGCAGTGGACTTCTTTGCGCGGGGATGCGGGCTGATGAGGATGGCATTCCGGGTCTTGAGCGCAAGCAGGCACTTGAAGATCGCGGTGGAGGTGGGGTTGGTCGTCGGAATGACCGCCGCAACCACGCCGATCGGCTCTGCAATCTTTTTGAGCCCGTATGCTTTGTCTTCCTCAATGACGCCGCAGGTCTTGGTTTCCTTGTACGCATTGTAAATGTACTCGGCGGCATAGTTGTTTTTGATGACTTTATCTTCCACAACGCCCATGCCGGTTTCCTCGACTGCCATTTTGGCAAGCGGAATCCGGTTTTGGTTCGCCGCGATGGCAGCCGCTTTGAAAATCGCGTCCACCTGCTCCTGCGTATAGGTTGCAAACCGCTTCTGCGCCTCTCTGATGCGTGTCAGCGCCGCTTCCAGTGCCTCAACGCCGTCAATGATTGTTCTTTCTTTGATTTCCATAGGTTCCTCCTATTTTGAAATAATTTTCAGCTTGTGTGTGTGATTGCCTGATGCAGATGTGCCAGGGAAAGCGCCATGTTCTCATACCGCACCGTCACACCGCGCGGCAGTTCCAGGCGCACCGGCGCAAAGCACCAGATGGCGCGGATTCCGCTCCCGACCAGAAGGTCCGCCGTTTCCTGCGCCGCATCCGGCGGGACCGTAATGATCCCGATCTGCACCTGATGCAGCCGGCAATAGGACGGCAGATCGGACAGCGGCAGCACGCGGCGGGAAATTTTGGCGGGATCGGCGTCAAACGCACACGCGATCTCAATTCCGTATTCCGCAAAACCGCCGAAGCCCAGAAGCGCCATGCCCAGTCTGCCTGCACCGACCAGCACCGCCTCGCATCCGGTATGGACGCCGAGCCTGCATTCGATCGCCGCGGCAAGCACCGCGCGTTCGTAACCGACCCGCGGTTTGCCCGTTCCGCAGACAGCGGACAGATCTTTCCGGACCTGCACCTCTCCCAGAGAAAGCGCCCTGGCAATCGCAGCGGCGGAAATATAGCGCGTATCGTCCGGCAACGACCGCAGATACGTCAGATACCCCGGCAGTCGTCCCATGGTTGCCCTTGAAAGACAGCCCTGTTCCATCGGCACTCCCCCTTTCTCCCTCTCTCCTCTCTTTGGTCGGAACCAGTATACCACAGATCGGGGATTTTGGGAATTGTCAATTTTACATATCGGTATTGCGTGTATCGATATACCACGTATCGATTGGATGTTATGGCGGATTTTCCCGCATTCTTTTTTTGACAGCATCCGGAAAATCTGCCATCCCATGTCATTCTTCTGTGCAGGACAGACAACGTCGGCGGAATACACACAGGCGTACCGACGGGGGCTTTTACTTTACGGTTTTTGTTCCCGCCGTCGGTCTTTCACACTTTTTCCGAAAACTTTGACGGCATTACCAAAGAGGTTATTCGGTACGGCGGTCAGCGATAACCGACCGAGCGGTTCCGCCGTCCGGCATCCGATCCGGATGCTGTTGACCATGTCAATCACACCGCTCATGTCGTTTCCCCCGGATAGGCGGCAAGGCCCTGCCGCACTGCCTGCAGATGCGCCTTGCTGATGGGAATCACGGTACCGCCGGTCAGCGTGATCTGTCCGTTCTCAATCCTGCGGACATGGGCAATGTTGACCAGATAGCGCTTGTGACAGCGGATAAAGCGCGCGCCGAGCTGTTCCTTTAACGCATCCAGCTTCCGATAGACCTCTTTGGTTTCGTTCTCCCCGTGAATGAGCGCTTTGCGGCGGTTGCTTTCCAGGTAGCGGATCGACCGCCTGGATATGCGGAAGAAGCTGTTGCCGGCGGATATGACAATGGCATCGTCCGCATCCGCCGCGATACGCGCCTCCGCGCGCAGAAGCGCCTGGTTCAGCTTTTCCGGCAAAAGGGGCTTGAGCAGGTAACCGGCATGCACCGTTTCAAAGGAATCCCCGATATATGCCGTATGACCGGAGATATACAGAATCTGCGCGGCGGCGTCAATCGACCGGATGCTCTGCACTGCCTCAATCCCGTTGGTGCCGGGAAAACACACGTCCATCAGAATCATATCCGGCAGATAGTGCTCCGCCCGGATGCATCCGATCAGACCGATCGGGTGCTCAAATGTGCGGATTTCATAAGCATCGCCCCGCAATTCGGTCAGCATTGCCGAAAGACTTTCCCTCTGCTCCGCATCGTTATCACAGATCGCAACGTGTAAAATTCCCATGTTGTTTCCTCAATCCTGCGCTTTTTACGCCATGTATTTCGTCTTTTGTTCATTATAGCACAAAAACCAACCAGAGTCAAGGCATTTTTGCCTCGCATTGTGCACAAAAAGCAATGATCATGGCGAAAGCGGAGCGCGGGAACTGACTCCGTTGAGACGGACGGTCCGGACACCGTACTCCCCCTCAATATTCTCTGCGGTCTTTTTGTACCATACAATCGGCACATGATTCGGCGGCAAGCGCAAAATTTTATGCGGAGTGTCCGGCAATTTGCGCAACAATCCTACCGTGGCATTGTGCATTCTATCAAAATCGCAGAAAATGAAAAAAGTGATCGGTGGCTCTTGACAAATTCCAATGTCGGTCTTATAATAGTTAACGTGTTAATTATTAACTGGCTAACTGAAAGGAGGATCAGACTTGTACAAAAACGAATCGGAACCGCATACCGAGGCATTGCCCGCGGAACCGGAACGGCTGTTGGCAACCAAGGTCATTCAGGAATTCATACGCACCGACCGGCTGCACCGCCAATTGGTGGAAGCGCGCATCACAAACGACGTCGGACTGCATCGCTCCCAGCATGTCATGCTGATGCATCTGAGCCACGCAAAAGAGCCGCCGTCGCAAAAGGAGCTTGCCTGCCATTTTGACATCAGTCCCGCCGCGGTCACGGTCACACTCAACCGCCTGGAATGTGGCGGCTACATCACCCGGAGCAATCCGGAGGGTGACAACCGTTCCAACCGGATCGCCATCACCGAAAAGGGACGCTCGGCGGTTCAGTGCTCGGAGGAGCTGTTTTCCCGGATTGACAGCACCATGGTCGCCGACATCTCCAAAGAGCAGCTTGCGGTGTTCCTGCAGACACTGGAAACCATGCAGAAAAACCTGTGCGGGATGCTGGAGCAGACCGCATGTCACGACGGCAAAAACAAACGAAACATCCCGGGCACCCCGGAGAGAAAGGAAGATCAACCTTGAAAAAATGGATGAAATACGTAAAGCCCTACCTGCTTTACTTCATACTCGGACCGATCTGTATGATCGTGGAGGTCGTCGGCGAAATCCTGATGCCGAAGCTGCTCTCCATGATTATCAACTACAGCACCGGAAACATACAGGAAGCCCCCGCCTTTGTCAAATGGCTCTATGAGGTCTTCGGCAACAGCTGCTCGGGATTTACCATTGCGGTCATGGTGGGCATGATCCTGACGGCGATCTTGATGATGATCGGCGGCGTCGGCGGCGCATTCTTTGGCGCCAAGGCGGCAGTCAACTTTGCCGCGGACCTGCGCAGTGATATTTATAAGAAGGTACAAAGTTTTTCCTTCGTCAACATTGACCACTTCTCCTCCTCTTCCCTGGTCACGCGTCTGACCAATGACGTCACCCAGCTGCAGAATTTTGTCAACATGCTCCTGCGGATGTTTTTGCGGGCGCCTGGCATGCTGATCGGCGCGCTCATCATGGCAATCGCCATGCGCCCCGACCTTGCCGTTGTACTGGCGGTCACCATCCCCCTGCTTCTGATCTCCATTCTGCTCATTATCCGCAAGGGCTTCTCCCGCTTCTCCGCCATGCAGACCAAGATCGACGGTCTGAATGCGACGGTACAGGAAAACATCACCAACGTGCGCGTGGTAAAGTCCTTTGTGCGTGAGGAATACGAGGAACAGAAGTTCCGCACCGCCAACGGCAACCTCAAAAAGGCAGGCATGGATGCGGTATCCATCATGATTCTGCTCTCCCCGGTGATGACCTTCTTTATGAACATCACCACGCTTGCCGTGCTCTATTTCGGCGGCTCCACCGTCATCAAGGGTGACATGCTCCCCGGCGACCTGTCTGCGTTTGTCAACTACGTCAACCAGATTCTCTTCTCGCTGATGATGGTCACCATGATGCTGATGTTCTCCTCCCGTGCGCTTGCCTCCGCAAAGCGTATCCGCGAGGTACTGGACGAAAAGGTGGACCTGAACGATCTGTGCGCCGCACAGCCTGACCTGACCGTACAGAGCGGCGCCGTGGAATTCCGGGACGTCACCTTCCGTTACTACAAAAACAGCGAGGAAGCGGTACTGGATCACATCAACCTGACCATTCCGCCGCGCGCGACGGTGGGCATCATCGGCTCCACCGGCTGCGGCAAGACCACACTGGTCTCCATGATCCCGCGTCTGTACGACGTGGACGAGGGACAGGTGCTGATTGACGGCGTGGATGTGCGGGACTATTCCCTTTACCACCTGCGCGAGGGTGTCGGCATGGTTTTGCAGAAGAACGTTCTGTTCAGCGGAACCATCGCGGAAAACCTGCGTTGGGGTGACGGCGACGCGACCGACGAACAGATGATTGCCGCCGCAGATGCCGCGCAGGCAGACAAATTCGTCAGCACCTTCAAGGACGGCTACAACACCGAACTGGATCAGGGCGGCACCAACGTCTCCGGCGGACAGAAACAGCGTCTGTGCATTGCGCGGGCACTGCTCAAAAAGCCGAAGATTCTGATTCTGGACGACTCCACCAGCGCGGTGGACACCGCAACCGAGGCGCAGATTCGGAAAGCGTTTTCGGGTGAACTGAAGGACTCCACCAAAATCGTCATCGCACAGCGCATCACCTCGGTCAAGGATGCCGACATCATTGTCGTCATGAACGAGGGCAAAATCACCGGAATCGGCACGCATGAAGAGCTGCTTGCGAACAACACGGAATACCAGGAAATCTACTACTCACAAACGGACGGAAAGAAAGACGGGGCAAAGACCTCGCAAACCGCACCTGCAACGGAAGGGGGGAATGCGTAATGGCACAGCGGAAAACACATGCACGTTCTCTGGAATCCCTGCAGCGCAGGTATAACCTTTCCGCCGCAAACGGAAAAGGCGGCATGGGCGGCTTCGGCGGTCCCGGTCGCGGCGGTCCCGGTCGCGGCGGACGCGGTGCGCACGGCAAGCCCAAGAACACAGGAAAGACCGTTGCACGCCTGCTCGGCTATGTCGGCAAGTCCAAATACAAGCTGGTTTTGGTCTTTGTCTTCATGCTGGTCAACACCCTTGCTTCCCTGATTGCCTCTTACATGCTCTCGCCGATCATCAACCATGCGGCGGCGGAATATAACCTGATCCACGGGATCAACAACGAATTCTCCATCTCCCCCATGTCCCGTATTGCGGACGACGCCATCACGGCGCTGACGCAGACACCTCTGATCCGGCACATCATGGACAGCTTTTCCATGGGCGCCGCGGTGGTCTACCTGGTCACTGCCCTGCTCATTCTCGCGGTGGTTTATCTGATCGGCATTCTGACGACCTATCTGCAGGCGCGTCTGATGCTCTCGGTTTCCCAGGACGCCATCGAAAAGCTGCGTAACGATCTGTTCTGCAAGATGCAGAAGCTCCCGGTCCGCTATTTTGACTCCAACACGACCGGCGAGATCATGAGCCGCTACACCAACGACGTGGACAACATCGACGTGATGCTCAACAACTCCCTGACACAGATGGTTTCCGGCACCATCACCCTGATCGGCACCTTTGTATTCATGCTCACCACCAACTGGATCCTGACCCTGATTACCGTGGTCTTTATTCCGATTTTTGCCTTCGGCGGCAGTCTGATCGGCAAAAAATCCTCCAAATACTACAAGGAACAGCAGTCCGCGCTGGGCGCCGTCAACGGTTACATTGAAGAAACGGTGACGGGACAGAAGGTCGTCAAGGTCTTCAACCACGAGGACACCTGCGTGGAGGAGTTTGAAGAGCTGAACAACGACATGCGCGACAAACAGTTCCGCGCCATGTACTACGGCGGCATTATGGGACCCATTATGGGAAACACGAGCCAGATTTCCTATGCCGTGACGGTCGGCGTCGGCGGCATTCTGATGATTACCCGCGGATTCACGCCGGGCGATCTGACCGTGTTTGCCGGCTACGCGCGCCAGTTCTCCATGCCCATCAACAACATCTCACAGCAGATGACCACCATCTTTGCCGCCCTTGCGGGTGCGGAGCGGGTGTTTGACGTGATGGACAGCGCACCGGAGGCAGCGGACGCCAAGGATGCCGTGGGCGAGTATCCGCCCGTCCCCGGCGGTCACATCATGCAGGGTGATGTGGCTCTGGATCATGTGACTTTCGGCTACATTCCGGAAAAGACGGTACTGAAAGACATTTCCCTTTACGCGCATCCCGGACAGAAGATCGCTTTTGTCGGCTCCACCGGTGCGGGAAAAACCACGATCACCAACCTGCTCAACCGGTTCTATGACATCAATCAGGGAACGATCACCATTGACGGCATTGACGTCAAGCAGTACAACCGTTCCTATCTGCGGCAGAATATCGCCATGGTGCTGCAGGACACGCACCTGTTCACCGGCACCATCATGGAGAACATCCGCTACGGGCGTCTGGACGCCACCGACGACGAGGTCATCGCGGCGGCAAAGACCGCCAGCGCACACAGCTTCATCATGCGCCTTGCCGACGGCTATCAGACCATGCTGGAGGGCGACGGCGCCAACCTGTCACAGGGACAGCGCCAGCTGCTGAACATTGCCCGCGCGGCGCTTTCCAAGGCACCCATTCTGGTCCTGGACGAGGCAACCTCGTCAGTCGACACCCGAACCGAGCGTCACATTGAGCACGGCATGGACCGGCTGATGAAAAACCGCACCACCTTTGTCATCGCGCATCGGCTGTCCACCGTCCGCAACGCGGATGCGATCATGGTTCTGGAGCACGGCGAGATCATCGAGCGCGGCAATCACGACGATCTGCTTGCTCTTAAGGGTCGCTATTACGAGCTGTACACCGGGCGCAAGGAGCTGGATTGATCTCCCCTTCCCTTGCATACTTGCACGCGGTCCGTCTTCCCTTTCGCCCCCGCCATCGCGCGGGGGCAACTTTTTTTGAAAACTTTTCAAAAAAGGGTTGACAAGAAAAAAACTCCATGCTATAATATACGAGTCGTCACGGGCAATCCTGCGTCGGCATAATTTCATAGACGGCGCCATAGCCAAGCGGTAAGGCAGAGGTCTGCAAAACCTTTATCCCCGGTCCGATTCCGGGTGGCGCCTCCAAACTACAAAAAGACACCCCAGCGGGTGTCTTTTTGTAGTTTCCAGGCATCAACAAATCGCACGGGCTCTGCACACATTATGTGCAGAATCCGGTTCGCAACATTCGGAGTGCCACTGGCACTCCGAAATTCCGGGTGGCGCCTCCAAACTA
>FR890378.1 GCA_000433415.1 Clostridium sp. CAG:448 | reverse complement strand
GTGGCAGAGCGGCAGCAAAAAATGCATCAGTAACGGAGCCGAACGGCAATATGCAAATGAGATCCGGTACACCAATAACGTTATCGGCATGATTCCTGCACACAGCAGGATTGCAGCAACCGTATGTACCTTTTTTGATTGTAAAATTTTCATTTTTGTCCTCATTCTCTCCATTTTCCCCTCCCGCAGCTAACACCGGACAGCTTGCGGCGGAAGTACCGCCGCATCTGTTGCGATCATACACATTAAGACACACGATCCTTGGATTTCCTCAAATCAAAAACCATCAATGTAACTCCCCCGCAAAGCAAACCCGAAAGGAATACGACAAGAGAAGGAATACTCAACACGGAATAGACCACTCCTCTGAAATCACGCGGGAACATGCATATTGTGAAATACATGCCGGTCACCGCGGCATTATAAAGGCAGCAAAGGTATTTTCTCCAGCCCACGTTGCGTATTTTTTTGCAATACAAGATTGACATGACCGGTGCCGCAATCAGTCCGTAAAACACCACAAACAGCAGCGCATATATAACCGCCCCCGGATTATCTTTGTGGGAATCCGTTAACGCATTGACAATGAAATACCCCGACGATAAGAGCAAACAGAATACGATTGGCATCCACAACCAAAAATAATCGGATGATTTCTTCATCATGACACCCCTCTTTCTCTCGGTTATTTCTGTTCAAAACACTACCCCATAAATCAATCACTCAGAAAATCTGCGACCCTGGTCATAACAACCCGCGGTTAAAAGCTATCATTACGGGATTTCTCGTGGCAAGAGATACGCTACAAGCAGATTATATCATGATATGCAAATTTTGTCAATAGAAACAGACAATCTGTTGTAAATAAGTCCAAGCGATAAGTAAAATCAGGCGATTGTTTGCACAAAATCGCACAGAATTCTCCCGACAAACGGCGTTTCTTTCCCTGCGGACTATTGACATTTTCCTACTTTTGTGATATGATACGGTAGGTTTTTCGCACCACGTGCGGTAACGATGTCACATACAAAACACGGCTGCTATGCTATCATATGATATCATCTGCTAAAAGGAGTCATAAAATGAAAATTACACTGAATCCGGACAAGGAAATCGTCGAAACCGTCCGTGAGGGGCTCAAACGCACCGGCGGCTACTGTCCCTGCCGCAGAGAAAGAAAAGAAGAATACAAATGCATGTGCGAGGAATTCAAACGGCAGATTGCCGACCCGGACTTTGAAGGGTACTGCCACTGCATGCTCTATTATAAATCCCGCTGAATCCGCCCACGCCCCTGCATTCCGCCCCTCCGATGACGACATAAAAAAATGCGCAAAAGGGCTTGCAAAAAGGAGGGAAAATATGTTATACTATTGGGGCAGAATATAAAGAGAGATTGATTGCCCCGGCGATTGGGGCGGATGGAGGTTTTACGTTGATCGTTGCATTGGAAGAAGCAAAGCAGAAGTTGGTTGCCCTGCGGGCGCCGATCAAGGAATTGGGCGCGGCACTCCGCCTGGAGGAAACCAGAGACAAGGTCAAAGAGATGGAAAGCCGCACGCAGGATCCCGCCTTCTGGAACAACACCGCGGAATCTTCCAAGGTGTTGCAGGCGATCAAGCAGGGTCAGGATAAAATCACCGCGTATGACAAGCTCTGCGCGCGCCTGGAGGACGCCATTACCTTAGCGGAAATGGCAATTGAAGAAAACGACGAGGATTCCGTGGAGGAAATCCAGACGGAACTCAAGGAAATCTCCGAAGAGGCGGAAAACAAGCGGATCGAAACACTGCTCTGCGGGCAGTATGACCGGAATAACGCAATTATTTCCTTCCACCCCGGCGCAGGCGGCACCGAGGCACAGGACTGGTGCCAGATGCTCTACCGCATGATCACACGCTGGTGTGACCGCCATGGGTTCAAGTACAAACTGACCGACTGGCTGGACGGAGATGAAGCGGGACTGAAAGCGGCAACGATTTTTGTCGAGGGCGAGAACGCCTACGGATATCTCAAAAGCGAAAACGGCGTGCACAGACTGGTGCGCGTTTCCCCGTTTGACGCGGCGGGACGCAGACACACTTCCTTCGCTTCCATTGAAGTCATGCCAGAATTTCAGGAGCTGGACGAGGTGGTGGTTCGCGATGAAGACTATGATTTCATTGCCTTTCACTCCAGCGGCGCGGGCGGTCAGAACATCAACAAGGTGTCCTCTGCCGTGCGTCTGATTCACAAACCGACCGGCATCGTGGTTGCCTGCCAGACCGAGCGCTCCCAGTTGCAGAACAAAGAAACCGCAATGCGGATGCTGAAAGCAAAGCTGATGGAAATCAAAATCCGTGAGCGTCTGGACACCATTGAAGAGATCCAGGGCAACAAGACCAACATCGAGTGGGGCGCACAGATCCGTTCCTACGTCTTCATGCCCTATACACTGGTCAAGGACACCCGCACCGGTTATGAAGAAGGAAACGTCAATGCGGTCATGGACGGCAATATCGACGGATTTATCAATGCATATCTGAAATATATCTCCGCGGACAATGCGGAAAATAAATAAACGACCGAAGGAGGCTTTTTCATGAAAATCAAAATGACCAGACGCACCGAAACCCTGATTGGGGCAAGTCTTGCCGTTTGCGCAATCAACCTTGCCGCATGTGCAATGACCGGACATAAGAAAGCACGCCTGGGACTGGCGCTTGCGGAAGGAGTTGCCGCTGTTTCGTTGCTTGCGCTCTCCCGCAGACCCCTGCGCGGGCCCAAATTCGTCAACAGCCCGAACAATCCCTTCGGCAATGAGATTTTCAGCGACGAGGAACTGGATTCCATACACGCCGCCATTCTCGCGGAGCTGAGCGCTTCCGAAGCAGGAAACGCCGCCGAAAAAGAACCCCCGGCAAACGATCCTTCCTGATTGCAACAAAATACCCGCCCGGCAAATGTCTACGGGCGGGTATTTTATCAATGGCGGCAAAAGGTTCTTCAGCGCCGCGCAAACAGTTTGCGCAGGCAGAAAAACACAAAAGCCCCTCCGACCAGTACGGCGGAAAAGACAAACACAATAAAGAACAGCGACGCAGCAACTGCAGTATAAACACCGAGCCCGTAAAGGATTTCGGCACACAGCGCCTCTCCGAACAAAAAGGTCGGCAGCGCAAACAGAAGCACAAGTAGCAGATACAGCGGGAACGCACCAAGACTGCCCCTGATGTCAGAAACGCTCAGGTTGATGTGCAGGCAGGCGCACAAGATCACCGTAACCGTCAGCACCCGCAGTGCCGG
>FR890377.1 GCA_000433415.1 Clostridium sp. CAG:448 | reverse complement strand
ATACTTGTTCACGCCGAATATTTTTGCGATCTCCTCGGCGTTATGTGTTTTTTCGTAGCTCTCAATCAGCAACTCTCTGTCTTCATTGCGTGGCATTTTGCCCATTTTTCTCGTCTCCCTGTGACATATTGTACCACTTTTTGCTGTAGTTGTCAAGGGTGACCGCTATTTTGGAAGTTGCTATAAGTGGTGCATCAATTCCGCCGTCATCTGCAACATTTTGCCATTTTCCATCACCAATATTGGCATCAAGCCACTCTTCAAACTGTGGCAAGATAACGGCAAGAAGGTCATTAGAATTTCCATCCATATCTCTTTGTCATAACTGTTTTCCTTTCTGTTTCATATCAAATTTTGCCAAAGAACACCAACTATATGCATAAAGCCTTCAGTCTCTCCACACCCGCATCGTCATCCCCCCTTCCTGTCGTATGGCAAAAAAGCACAGACCTCCCCTTGGGCAAATCTGTGCTTGGTTCCGTGGTCGGCACATTCCGCCGGCATCTGGGTATCCATCTCATTCGATAATCGTTGTACCATTTTTTGGAATTCATGTCAATGCACTTTTTGAACAATCATACACACCCTGGTTTGTGAATTCTACCCATTCCGTTAAACCTTCCCAAAAACGGTCGAAAAGAGTCGTTTTGTGTAAATCGGACAGAAGCGCGTGAAATCCGTGCGTGCATTCTGTGACAGTTTTTTGAAAAAAGGTCTTTACAAATCCATCCAAACGTGCTATACTATTCAAGGAAGAGAGCGATTACTTGACGGCAGATGCGTCCGGAATCCGAAAAGGTATAGTAAAAGATGGACCGGAATGTGCGTGCCGCAGGGACTCGTTTCCCTGAGGGACGTTTTTTTTCGGTTCGCAGACAGGCGAGCCGACAGGATCCGGGTTATCAGCGGACAGATGCCGCTTATAATAAAAAATAACGGAGGAAGTTTTCATGAAACTTGTCTACAATGTCAACGAAAAACCCTCGAACATCGGTTGGGGAAAGATCTTTGTCTTTGCGCTCCAGCAGTTGCTCGCCATCCTTGCGGCAACCATTGCGGTTCCCGCTATCGTCGGTAACGGAATGTCCGCATCCGCCGCGCTGTTCGGCGCCGGCGTCGGTACCATCGTTTACCTGCTCTTTACAAAGTTCCGCAGCCCCGTGTTTCTCGGTTCCTCCTTTGCATTTATCGGTTCCATGTTCGCAGCCTTCGCCGGCGCAACCTCCATGGAGCTTGGCTACCTCGGTCTGATAATCGGTGCCGTCTTTGCCGGTCTTGTGTACGTATTGCTTGCCCTGATCGTCAAAATCGCCGGTGTCAAATGGATCAACAAACTCATGCCTGCCGTGGTAATCGGTCCTACGGTCGCGATTATCGGTTTGTCACTTGCAGGCAATGCCATCGGTGACCTTCAGAAAGGTAATGTCACACACATGGTGGACGGCGCCGCAGTACAGAGCGCTTCCACTTACCTCTGCATTCTCTGCGGTTTGGTTACGCTTGCAGTCGTAATCATCTGCTCGGTTTACGGCAAAAAGATGGCAAAGATGATTCCCTTCATCATCGGTATCGTTGCCGGATACGCGCTTGCCGCGGTCTTCACACTGATTGGCAATGTTGCGGATATTTCCGCGCTGCAAATCATCAACTTTGATGCATTCAACCACATGCAGTGGTATCCCGACTTTACTTTCCTGACTGCCTTCAAAGGATTCGGTGCTTTGAGCGGTTCCTACATTGCCACGCTCGCGGTTGCCTATGTACCGGTTGCGTTCGTGGTCTTCGCTGAACATATTGCCGACCACAAGAACCTTTCCTCCATCATCGAAAAAGACCTTCTGGAAGATCCCGGTCTGTCGCGCACACTGCTCGGCGACGGTGTCGGTTCCATGGTCGGTTCCGTCTTCGGCGGCTGCCCCAATACCACCTACGGTGAGTCGGTCGGTTGCGTCGCGATCTCCGGCAACGCGTCGGTTGTCACCATCCTGGTTACCGCGTTCCTTGCAATCGCCGCCTCCTTCGTGGCACCCTTTGTGACCTTCCTGTCCACCATTCCCTCCTGCGTCATGGGCGGCGTGTGCATTTCCTTGTACGGCTTCATCGCCGTATCCGGTCTGAAAATGCTGCAGCCGGTCGACCTGAACCAGCACAAGAATCTGTTCGTCGCATCCGTGATCCTGATCACCGGTATCGGCGGACTGACAATCTCCTTCGGCAAGGTTACAATCACGACCATTGCCTGCGCACTGATTTTGGGAATTCTCACCAACCTGCTGGTCAAGAACGGCAAGGAAGAGTAAAATCAATATGGTATCATCCAGGTGCCGCCGGACGAAAATCCGGCGGCGCTTTTTTGTTGCAATCGGAAAAAGCAGTCAAAAAAGCCGTACCGAACACCCCATGGGGCTTTGGTACGGCAATTTTTACATACAGATCAGTTTCCGATAGGTCGCAAATGCGGACGGAAGCGCATAGGTTTTCTGCATTTGTTCCGGCGTTGCGAAGACCGCGCCCGGAACGGGCGGAGTCGCGGTCGAAGGCGCACCGTGCAGCAGGTACGCCTGCATGTGCCACTCAATGTGGGTAAAAATGTGCGTTGCATCGGGAAGACGTCGGACATCGGTCGCGGCAAAGCCAAACCCGGCGGCGGCATTGCGTGCGCCGGAAGCATCCGTAACCCCCGGCAGAGCGGGAAATTCCCACAGTCCTGCCAGCAGTCCGCGATCCGGGCGGCGGAGCAAAAGGTACTTCCCCTCCCACTCCATCAAAAGCAGGGTACGCGCCTCAATTCTGCGCGGCGGCAATCCGGAACGCACGGGAAGCCGGTCCGTGCAGGTGTTTTTTGCCGCATAACAATCATATTGGCACGGGCACTCCCCGCACTTTGCCGCACCGTTCGGCACGCAAACCAAAGCCCCAAGTTCCATCAGTGCCTGCGTAAAATCGCCTGCGCTTCCGTCCGGCACAGCGGCGAGAACGCATTTCTCCGCCGCACGAACCCTTTCCGGTTTGCGGAT
>FR890376.1 GCA_000433415.1 Clostridium sp. CAG:448 | reverse complement strand
CAGAAGGTGTCACTGTACCGGACGTCGCCGACCTGCACCCAGGCAAGCCCCTCACGGTCGACGCAGAAGAAGATGCGGTAGTCATCCCCGACGGCAAACACCACCGGGTGGTAGCGGAAATAAAGGTCACTCATGGGACTCTGCCTCCTTCTCTTTTTCCGTTTCCGTGCCGCTCACCAGATAAGGGGTGATGTCGATGGCACGGAGCGCCTCGGACGGGATTTTGCCGTGCGTGCGCTCAAAATACTGTGTGTTGTTGCGGAGCAAAAGGATTACCTGGTTGTTGGGTGTCCGCCCCTCGGTTTTTGCAATGTAGAGCATCCGGCGCAGAAGATCTTCCGGCAGATGTACCGTGATTTCGGGTTGCTGTGGCTTCATAGCTGACCTCCTTTGGTTTTTGTTTGTCGAAAATGGGGGAGATTCAACGGCTTTGTGATTCAATTTTGTTGAATCTCAGGGGTTTTCTTGTGAAAACGGAAGATTCAACGGTTTTTTGCTTCAATTCCGCTGAATTTCCGGTGTTTGCCTGTCGAAACGGCTGATTCAACG